>DASWNL010000272.1:0-2763 GCA_036399215.1 Abditibacteriaceae bacterium | reverse complement strand
GGCACCTTTACTTTGAAAACCGACCGCGATGAGCACCGCACCCGAACTTTGATTATTGCAGCGGGCGTGGGCGCTTTTGCGCCGCGAAAATTGCCGAATATGCCCGAACTGGATGCCCTCGAAGGCAAAAGTCTGTTCTATTTCATCAAAAGTTTGGAGCAGTTTCGTGATAAGGAGCTTTTAATCGTAGGCGGCGGCGATAGCGCCTTAGATTGGGCACTCAACCTTGAACCGATTGCCAAAAACATCACGCTCATTCATCGCCGCGACCAGTTTCGCGCGCACGAAGATTCGGTTCGCAAGTTAATGGCCTCATCTGTGGATGTCAAAACCTTTCATGAAGTCAAACGCTTCGAGCCAGGCGAAGAAGGCACCCTCAAAAGCGTGACCGTTTTTCATAATAAAACCGGCGAAGAAACCGAATTACACCCCGACGCCTTAATTTTAAATCTCGGCTTTGTGGCTAACATCGGCCCGATAAAAGAGTGGGGATTGGATATTGAACGTGGTGGTGTGATGGTGCATCCGGGCACAATGGCGACTTCGATTCCGGGCATCTTTGCCGCCGGTGACATTGCGCGTTTTGAAGGCAAACTCAACCTCATTGCTACAGGTTTTGGCGAGGCGGCGACAGCGGCCAACTACTGCAAGAATTTCATTGATCCCTCAGCCAAAGCCTTTCCCGGTCATAGCAGCGAAAAGTCCGATGAAGCCAGAGCGAAAGAGCAGTAAACACGCACTGGACTTCGAGTTAAGAATCGATGAAAGAGAGCGCGGTAAAGCATTTTTAAACAGAGCAATTGATTGCTTTGCCGCGCGACGAAGTATGGGAATTGCTTTCCAATGCGGCTCGCAAAAATCGGTATGTTATTCCAGGCGAAATCGAGGAATGACATACCGATTTTTGCGCTTTTAACTCCTGATCAAATGGCAGCAACTTGGATTAAATCAGAAAAACACAGCAGATTCACTCTTTTACGAATCATTTGATTCTACTGATTGACCTTGAACTGTTTCATCCATGCCTTCAGGATCTGCTGCTGAAGGACGAAGCGAGGTTCTCTGCTGTTGGACCTCGCCCGCCAATTGGCGCTCTTCCATCTTCTGAGAGTCGCCGCGTTCTTTATTGACACCTCTTAAGGTTTCGCCCGCGTTTTGTGGCGGTGTTAAATCACCGCCAGTCATTTTTATTCCACCCGGCCCTTCGATTTCGGGGTTTTCTTCTTCAGCAGAATATTGATGCATAATCTCCTTTTACAACAGGCTGGAATTGGACGGTGAGGCAGATTTTTCGGCGGGCTGAGTCTCCGGCACAACAATAGTTTCTTCAACAACGATTGGTTGAGGCGGAGGCCATGATGCTTCCTCAACGGAATTGAGCAGCACATCCAAGGCTCCGGCTTCACGAGCGCGCTGAATCGCTGCGTGTGTGATAATTTCGCCTTCGCTAACAATCGGTTGGTCGTTGCGATCCAGAATTAAACGGGTGGAGCGCTGCCCCGCGACTTCGGCGAGTCGCTTTTGCAAAGCGGCTTCTTCGGCATCGGTGCGCTTGTTCTGCATCGAACCGCCAAACTCTTCGGCTTTTTCTTTAAACGACGACCACAAAGTTGTTGCCTGCTCTTTGGCTGTTTCAAAACCGGCCTGTGCTGCGCCGAGGCCTGCGGCGGCTATAACTTCGTTTTCCTTGCCCAGTTGGCGTGCTTCAGTCATCACCAGGTCAGTAATAACATCGCCCGGTTCAATTAACGCGCTGCCGTCGGGTCGCAAAACCGTGCGGCCTGCGCGCTGGCCCAGCGCCGCCGCTGCTGCTTTAGCCTGCACCGTTTCCAACGGGTTCGATGAGGCCGATTGCGTTGTCGAAGTCTGAACTGTAGATTCTTCACCTAAATCTGTGGGATGTGTTTGGGCTGGCCCGGTGAGCTTGTCTTTGCTGGAGTTATAAGCGCTTGTAGCCGCGCCTTCGATAGCCGATATGGCGAGATTACCCAATTGCCCCAGTTCGCGGGCGCGCTGTGCGGCTTCAGGTGTTATCACTTCACCGGCCCGCACTAAGAACTCTTCGCCACCTTCGAGTTCGCTGCCTGCCGGGCCAGATGATGGCAAGCGCACATCGCGCGCGGCAATGCGGCCCGTAACCCACTGTTCCTGCTTATCCGCTGATGCCGTTGCCATGTTGTCGTAAAGCGACTCGGCTTTAGTGCGAACATTGCCGGCCAGATGCGAAAAGCGCTCGCCCGCCGCGACGGTGCCATGCTGCCAACTGCCGGGTTGCCAGGCGCGCTGCTCCATTTGAGTGGCGGCTTCAGGGGGCACAAAAGCCACGTCCTTGCCCATTTGCACATTTTCGACGGCGGGCATGAAACGCTTGCCTCGCAGCGTATCGGAGAGAAAACCACTGGAAATTTCATAGCCAGCTACGCGCCCCGTTGCTACATCTATGTAAACATCGGCTAAAGTGCCGACATCTTGCCCATCGGTGGTCATAATGCGCGTGCCGCCTAAGGTTGTTTCGCGCTGGACAACACTGGATAAACGATCATCGTCGCTGGCTTTCATTTTGGAAGCGGCGCTTTGCACAATGATGGCATTAGGGCCAACTTTGACCACTTCGCGCCACGGCACGACCTGGGCCTGAATGAGGCCGAACAAATCTTTTTCAGATAAGACAACAGCTAACAATTCGCTGGATTGACTATCGAACAGCAGATCGCGCACGCCGCCGAGTGATTCCCCGCCGGCTTGCGCTATCACGTTCAAACC
>DASWNL010000271.1:0-5446 GCA_036399215.1 Abditibacteriaceae bacterium | reverse complement strand
GGAAAAGTCGGCACCAATTGATGACACATCCAGATGAAAGCGACTGTGCCCACTGCCCAGACAGAAAGGGCAATCCAGATAGGAATATCGCCGCGTCCCGGCGGTGGCGATGTGCGAATGGCAGAGGCTGTTCCCGATGCTTTGTTGGCGCGCGCCTTGGCTAAGGCTTTAATCACGCTTCCGATACCAACAAAGGCAACAACAACAGCCGTGCCGATATGAAAGGAAATCCAAAAGTCCACGTTGTTGACCACGCCGGTTTGAATTAAATCAATGCCGGGCGTCCATGTGTGGAGAATGCCATTCTTGTATAAAATCGGCGGCGCTATGATGTGCGAAGCAATAGCGGCGATGAATGTGCCGACCACAATCGGAAATGGCAGCACGAAACCGACCATAATCTGCCCAATGTCGGTGCCCAGACCCGTTTGTGCGGCGGGCAAAATCTTTTGCGTGTTCTGCGTCAGGTCAATAAACGGATTGGAAACGATAACAATCGGTTGTGAAAAAACGAGGCCGGTTACAGCAGGCAACAAAATGTAAATCGCGCCCCAGCCCACGCCAATCATTGAACCAATGGAGAAAATACGCCAACGCCAGCCTTCTTTTTGTGCTGAACTTTCAGCCAAAGCCGTCGCGCCTTCGGCAGCAATCGGCGCCAAGGGAAACGGCAAGCGTTCAATATCCGAGGTAATGCGAAACATCACATAACCTAAACCCCACGATTGCATCCGAGAAAAAACCTGGCCGAACATCAAAAGGCCAATCGGCAGCATCCAATCCCTGTGCATGAAAGTGCGCAGAGACAAGGCCTCTGAATCGGGTGAGGGAGCCACCCAGCGTGGAATTTCGCGCGTGATGCCTAAAGCCTCGGCAGCGGGCGAGTTGACCACATACTGGGTCATAATCAAGGTAGCAAAGGCGCCGCCTGTAAGGGCCAGGGCGCCTACCTGAGAGGTGAGTCCGGCACCAATGTAATAAAGCAGGTAAATCTCCTGCTTTTTCATGGTTTGATACGAGCGGCGTGCCACTTCCATGAAAAGGATAATGGTAACCCACTCCGCCGCCGGCCCCATGCCCTGCCCAGCAATCAGGCTGAGATAAATAGCGCCCGGCATCATGATGAGGCCGATAAAAATGGCGCCGATTACGGTTTTCCAACTGAAACCGTCAATATATTCTTCGCTGTCGCCTGCCGCAACATCATCTGTCGGCGAACCACCCAGAGCCGGATCAACATTGAGCGGCCCAGTTGGTTTCTCTTCGATTTTCGCGTCCGTGTTGACTTCAAATGGCGAGTTATTAGCCATGCTTTTCCTTGAGTTTGAGTCTGATTACCGCCTTAACCCGCCGTGCCGCTACCTACCAGAGCACCTGGTTCTTCAAGAGGCACTTGCTCACCACGCACATGAGCGCGGCCCCGCAAAATGTATTCTTGCTGCGCTTCGCGTGGAATAGTGCGCCACAAGAGAAGCTGCTTACGTAAATCACTCAAAAAGCCCCGGTTGACGCGCTGCCAGGCCGCGATTTCGCCGCTCTGTCGCCACAAACGCAATTGCAATTCGTAAAGGCCGGCTTCGGGCGAAGGCAGCAAAACAATGTCGGCATCCTGCGACACACCCATATCAAAGGGCGCCAGCCAGATGCGCATCGAAAGACGATAAACCTCTTGTTCGGGGTCGGCAGCGATATTCGAGAGATTCAACAGCATTACCGAAGGCGCCGCGACTTCGGGGCTGTCCTTCTTGCCATTCTTCTTACCGTTTGCTTTGGTAGCTTTACCATTAGTTTCAGCGCCCTTAGCTTCATGAACGCCATTTGCGCCATCGGTTGGCGCGCCGCCTAAAGGCAAGCCTTCGTTTAGCAAGGCCACGGCTTCGCGCAGGGGCAGAGAAGTGAAAAACACTCTATCCGTATAAAACTTGCCGACCGATGTATCGGTGTGTGTCTCGAAAAAGTCGGATAAAAACTGCGCTACACCCATCGGCTGTTGGCCCGAAACGGTAAACGGAAATTGCAAGCGCCACAAGTCGCCAATCGGTGGATTGAGCCGCCACTTACGTTCAATATCCGGCTGCGACATACGCGAGGCAGCCCAGGCCGGATACAGTGTGGAAAGCAGCACTGTCGCCATGACAATCAGGGTGGCAATTACTGCTGATGAGGACGAATAGTTCAGCGTGATGCCGGAAAACAAATTGTAAGTCGTCAAGATTTTAGCAACGGCTTGCGCCACCAGATAACCAGAAATAGAGCCAAGCACCGCATAAACAAAGGCTTCAGCGATAAACAACGCCGCCACGTGAATTGGTGCTAAACCAACAGCCGAGTAGATGCCGATTTCTCGCGTGCGCTCGTAAACCGAGCCGAGCATGGTATTGGCGATAATCAAAGCCGCAATCAAAATCGGCACCACGAGGGCAGCAAAGCCTTCGTAACCGGCACTTTCCACTGAGGAATACAACTTCGCCACCAGTTTGCCGCTATTCTTGTCGGTATCTGTGCCAAAAATGCCCAGCGCGGCACGGTTCATCATGTCAGTGAGTTGTTCCTGCCCGGCTTTCATATCGTCAAAGCCTGCCGCTAAAGAGCGTGTGGAGCCGCCCATATCAATGACCGATTCATAAGGCAAAAGCAACATAGCGTTGGCGTCCATGTGCTGATAACGCTGCACCTGCACTTCTTCGCCTTTTTGCCCGGCCAACTGGTTGTTCTGCTGCGCGGTTTTGTTCTGATCGTTGGAATAGTCAACGGGAGTGAACTCTTCGCCATCAATATCATAAAGAGGCCGCGCGCCCGCTTTGACCGAATCCTGGTCAGGAAACCACACGTTGTTGTCGAACACGCCAATAATTTCAAAAACCTGACCGGCCACTTGAATCTTCTGGCCAACGGCGTTTTCCGGCGTTAGGCCTAAAGGAGGGCCTTTGTCTTCAGGAATTTTTGGCGGCTCAGCATCGGCCTTTTCTTCTTTGGGCTTGGGCGGCAAAAGCATGGCTCTGGGCACAATGCAAACGTCACGGCGCCCATCTTTTTGAAACCATGTGCCTTTGATGATGGTGTTCGCAATCGGCGAACCCAGGTCTTTCTCTTCGGGCGTCAGGCCAAGCAATGCCGGTGCATGAAAGAATTTTTCCGGCTTTTCGGCGTTATTCACGCGCAAGTAAAGTGCTTCGCCCTGATTAGGCGACAAATACCAGGCGCGGCGCGCTAAAGTTTCAAACTTCTGGCGAAACTCGTTGGCCATTGAAGTGACCGCTGCTTGTTGCAAAGGACTCCAATCGGGTGAGCGCACCAGAACGCCCTGATAGCGCGGCGTGTTTTCCGGCGCCCAGACCTTCGCAAAGTTAGTAATGTTGGCCGTGACCGATGTAAACGACAAAACAGTAAAGGTCAGAAGCACCAATGTAACGCAAGTTAAAGCCGTGCGTGTTGGACGGCGGCGCATATTGGCGATGCCAAGGCCAAAAGCCGCGCTTAAAGCCGAAAGGCGGCCCACATCGGCAAAGTGAACGCCTTGTTTTAAGCGCTTAATTTCCGCTTCAAACTTGCCTGACAAAAACGAGGTAACAACCACCGTCAGGGCCAGAATGATAAAGGCCAGTAGGATGATAAACGGCGTCAGCGCCAGTTCAAAGGCCGGATGCACATAGCGAATACCAATGAAGATAATCAGGAAAGCCGCGCCTGTGCCGAAGATTTGCTTGCGCACATCGGGAAAGCCGAACAAAAGGCGTTCGAGGAAGAAGGAAAACGGCAAAAGCAGCGCCAGATAGAAAACGATGCCTTTCAGAACGTCCTGCGAGGTGGCTTCGACATCAGGATAAGCGCGCGACTCAAAACCAAAAGCACGCCGCGACTGCAAGTAAAACTCGTCATATTTTAAATTGGCTAAGGCCAATTCGGCTTCCTTGAGCGCCCCGCCATTGGGAGTGGTTTCGGAAAGGACATTACCTTTTTCGTCCTTACCATCCCCGCCCGCCATGCGGTGCAAAGTGTCCACGCGCTCATTGGTAATGCCGAAACGCTTTAGCAGTCCGATGCGCTGTTGATCGAGCGACCACAAATCGCGCGCGGTTTGGTTGGCAACATAAACCAACGGATTTGGCAATTGGGCATCTTCGCGCACGAATATGCCATTGCCTTCGGGATAAACCGCGTGCTGCTGCACGTTTGAAGCACGTTTGCCATCATTACCCGTCTCAGCCAAGGCTTCTAATTCAGCTTCGCTGCGTGGCTGGGTATGTAGCACTACCAAGCGCTTGCCCAAAAGCCCCTGCGCCATGATGAGTTTAAAACGCTCGTTGGGCTTGGCGTAAACAATGGCAATCGGTTCGCGCCACGCGCCCGATCCCGCCGAGGGCAAAAAACCGAATTCCGTCGGAGGGGCATCGGTTTGCGCGTCCAAAACCGTCATTTCGCTCAAAACCGCGTAATAACGTTGGTCTAAGGTGTCATTTAAGGTTGTGCCCCGGCACTCAAAGCACAGCGAAGTGGTATCAACCGCGTATTTATTGGTCTTTTCATCCGCAAAGTTCAGCGTTTGATTGGTCTTTTTGAATTTCGGATTGAAGCGGTCTTTTTCCGCGCCCATATCGCGCGAGAAGATAACGCGCCCGGCGCTGTTGACCGAGTAACATTCCATTTCGGCATCCGGCGTGCCGCCGCCTTTCGGGTCACCTACACGCGGGCCAACGAAAACGAACTGCGCAACCGGCGGCTCGGCGCTCTGTTTTCCCTCTTTTTTGGCTTCTTCAAGCGACAAACCCTTGGAAAATTCAACCCGTTCGATAAATGCCCCGCGCACACCTGAATAGGTCTTAAAATCCACGTTGCGATTCAGAACCTGCGCCACGGCAACTGTGCCGCGCAGGGCTGCAAAGGAAGTCTCTTGATTCTTTTGTCGCTCACGCAGCCGCTCTAATCGCAATTGCTTTTCCGCTGCTTCCGTCGGGTCGCTGCTTTGTAAACCGGCAATCTCGGCCAGTTTGGTTTTTTCTGTCTCAGCCGTTAAAAGCGGCGCCGGCTTTGGCATGGTTTCATCGGGAATCGGCGTGTTCGGCAAAAATGAAGTGCCGGTTGTGACATCGCGGTAAATGGCGCGCCCGATGGCGTAACCGAAGTTCTGCGAAAACAGGCTTGACTCCGGCAACAAATCCACGCCAATGGTTTTTTCCTTGGTGACTTTCTCTTTAGGCAAAGGGCCAAAGGCCTTGTTCATCACAAAGAGAATGGTGCCGACCTGTCGCGCCAGATTGTCGGCATTGACGTGTTGGGGCAAGTCGAAGGGCGTGTCCTGCAAAGAGCGCACATCGTTGGCTGTTACAAAAGAAACACCGGCTTTTTGCGCCATCGTCGCCACTTCACTATCAAGCGCGACCGGCGAAGGCAAATACGAGCGCCACGAGCGGCCATCTTTGCCGGTGACACCGTCTACATAAAATGT
>DASWNL010000270.1:0-4560 GCA_036399215.1 Abditibacteriaceae bacterium | reverse complement strand
CAAAGATGCTTTAATTGGTTCGTCGAAAATTCCTGTCTTCCAAAAGCGGGTCTTTTAAAACACCCGAAATTCCCACAAGACATCAAAGGTGAGCAGGTGTTCAATTGTCCCAGTGATTCGCGTAACGGCAAATATCGTTTTCGCACGCCCAATGCTTACGGTTCTTATACCTATAGCAACGCTTATCATGCCAATGGTGATGCCTTCACCGGGCCATCCTCAGATTTTGCCAATTTCGGCACTCTTTTTCAGGCCGACGTGGAGGCGCCGTCTACAACGGTGTGGGGCGTGGATGGCGGCAATGTGCAGGCGACTAATACCTGGAAGACTTACGAGTTCTGGTGGGACACGCCGGCTTCGGGCAACAGCATTATCATAGGGAATGTAGGCAGCTTTCGGAATTTTCATAACGTCTTTGAACGCCATTTGGGCACGGTCGGCACTCTGTATGTAGATGACCATGTGAAATCAGCCGGCCTCGACAAACTCACTGTTAAAAAGAATATTGGCGGCACCCAGATTATGACGGCCTTCACTATTCAGAACGATTAGAAAGTAATCAACAAGAAGATTAACAATGGGTGAAACCACCGAAATGCGCCTTCCAAAATAGGAAAACGCCGCTTTATCAACATGTTCTTAGTATGGTAAGCCTGTTACAAGTAAACCTTGTTCGAGACACTTCGCTATTGCAATCCCAGCAGCAACTGTGCCCCGGCAGCAATTAACGCGGCGAAAGGCAAAGTCAGCAGCCACGAAAGCAGAATTTCGCGCACCTTATTCCAATGCACGCCTTTGGCATTATGCTTTAATCCGGCGCCAATAATAGCTCCAGTCGAAACGTGCGTGGTCGAAACTGGCATTCCCTGCCACGAAGCCAAACTCACCAAAAGCGCCGTTGTGGTGCTGGCGGTCATGGATTCGGCTAAAGGCAGCGGCGTGATTTTGCGCGACAGCGTTTCCAGCACTTTGCGCCCCGCGATTAAGCCGCCGAGAGCCATTGCTACAGTCACGATGACAAAGCAAGTCAGCATACCGCTTGCTTGCAGGCTTGTGCCGGCAAAAGCCACTAAACCTAAGGCTGCAATTTTGGGCGCATCGTTCCAGCCTCGTGCAAAACCGACCAAACCGGCGGTCAACCAATGATAGGCATTGGCTGTGCCCGAAGTTGTTACAGCCGCCAGGTTCTCTTTTCCGGCACAGGCTGCCTCGTTATCTACCATCACACTCAAATGGGCGCTTTCCATCGCTGCCACGCCGTTAGCCTGCGGCATAACCCTGCTCTCGGAAGTCACACAGGCACAGCGATTGGCCCAACGCGACACGATAAATAAAATTGGCCAACTGAGGATATAAACTAGCGCAAGGGACAACAGCGGGCT
This sequence comes from Abditibacteriaceae bacterium, assembly GCA_036399215.1. Classification (GTDB taxonomy): domain Bacteria; phylum Armatimonadota; class Abditibacteriia; order Abditibacteriales; family Abditibacteriaceae; genus DASWNL01. The sequence continues at coordinate 3,178 of DASWNL010000270.1, read as the reverse complement.
GAGTGCTAAAGGCAAGGCGAATCTGGCGCCTAAAAAGGCCCATTCAAAATGGGCGTTGCCAAAAGCGACCAACCCGGCGCCGGTCAAAGCGCCGGTGATGGCATGAGTTGTCGAAACGGGGAAGCCGGTAAAAGTCGCTAAAATGACCCAGCCAAAAGCTCCAATTAAAACTGCGGCATAAAATGCCGAATTGAGTTTGGTGCCTTCAATAAAAAGACCGGTGCTAAAACTTTTGACCAAACCGGATGCCGCCCAAAAGGAAACCAACGCACCCAAAGCCGTTGTTGCGGTGGCCCAAAGTAAGGCATGTCGTGGTTTGGCCGCGCCATAACCGACAAGCGTCGCTACACCTTTGCAGTTATCGTTGGCGCCGTTGGCAAAGGCCAAAAGCGCCATCAGAAACAGTAGAAAGATGATCATATGTTTTGTTTTTAGAATCAGAATGACAATAGGTCTTTTTATGACTTTTAGGATCGGTAATCTACTTCGATAGAGCGCCGACACTAAAAATCAAAGGATATAACTGCTCGGAATACCACAATTTCGCAAAGTAAAACCCAATTGGCGAAGGTTGGAACTCCTTGCCGTTATCAGTATGTTGCACAAGCCAATAGATGCCTTGTTCTCGTGCCGTTCGGATGCGTTCTTTGCACTCCGGCTCATCTAAAAAAGCGCTCAATGCGCTGAGCGCCAGTCCGGTTTCTTCAATTGAAGAAGTCACACCCTTATCGCCACCCCAACCGCCATCAGGGTTTTGCACCGCCAGAAGCCATTCCAAACCGCGCCGCCGCATTTGCGAAGCAAGTTCATCTTGCAAAGCACTCAAAGCGATCAATACCCGCGCCGTTCCATAGGTCGGATTTTCATCCCCCGACGCGTGCTGATTGCCAAACCAGAGCGGTGTCCAGGCGCCGTCAGAACCTTGCATATTTGACAGATATTGTAAGCCACGTTCGATGCCATGCACTACGCGTTGCGACAAATCTTCCGGCAAATCCTCTTGCCAGATGCGCCACGATAAAAGCGCATGAGCCGTGAGGTCGGCGCCGCTGCGATCAAAGGGTAAAGTGCCCCAGCCTTTACAAAAGGTCGGCATTCCTCCATCGCGGTTTTGCAAATCAAGCAGCCAGGTAATGCCCGCCTGAACGGCCTGCAAAGTTTGCCCATCTCTGATGCCTAAATGATGCAATGCCAGTAACGCGCCCGGCGTGTCATCGGCATCGGGAACACCGCCAGGCAAATCTGTCCACGCCCAGCCGCCGGGCGCGGCGTGCGTATAAGGATGCTCTTCTCGATACTGCTGTGCCAAGAGCCAATCGTGAATGGCGCGTCGCTCATCATGCGGCAGAATTTCGTCAAAATTAGCGTGTTGTCCTAACGCATTAACCGCCAGCGTTGTCGTCCACGTCGCTAAATCGGTATCAATCGGCCAACTGCCATCTGAGCGGGCAGAGTAACGAAGGAAATCCAGACCTGCTTTCACAACATCGTGTTTTGCATTGCCGCTGACGATTAAGCTCATCGCCACAAAACTCGTTAAGGGAGTCGCTTCTAAAAACCCGCCGCTACTCGGCTGAATGCTCTGCAAAACTCGCAGCGTGCGGCGCCTCGCCAAGCGTCGTGTGCAAAGCGCAAAAGGATTGCGCGTTGGCGCTTGATGATGGCGCGCCTGGCCAATAGCAATCAGTGCCGGGAGAGCGTAACTAACAACCGGCAAGCTCAGCCATTTAAACCATTGATGCGGACAGGCCGCGACTTCAAAAGGCAGTTGCGGCACGCGCCGCCAGCCCTCGCGTCCTGGCCCTAACTTGCCCGCAATGGCAAGAACCGTCAGAATCGGCACGGAAAAAGTGCGGTCTTTTCCATAACGCGCGCTGATGGCTTCAACCAACTGCTCAGGTTGCAAGCCGCCTGCTGCGTTGCTTAGCCATTCTTCGGCTGCGTGAATTGAAGAAGCACATTCTCTGGCATCACCGGCCACGCTCAGCGATGCCCAACACAAGGCCGTCGTGCTGATGTTGCTCAAACTTAGCGTGGTATCGCCCCAACCGCCATCGGAATTTTGGGTTTGAAGCAACCACTGGGCGCCGCGTTGAATCAAGTTTTCATCTGTTTCAACGGGCCGTTTCTTTTGCGCCAACTTCAAAGCGAGAATGGCCGTCGCCGTTGATAGCGCACTACTCGAAAGTTCGCCAACCCAGTGCCCCTCTACGCGGCAATGCAACAAAGCGCGTATGGCATTATTGGTTGCTTCATCTATGGATAAAGAAGCCGCGCTCATAAACTCAAATGCCCCAGCGCCAGCAAAGCGTAGTATGTGTATTCGCAATCGGCGCAGTCATCATCCCAGTGCCCATAAAAAGCGCCTTTGTTTGTCCACAAGGTATCAATGAAATCAAGACACGGCTCTTTGACCGGCTCTAAATCTACTTGCATTCCAGCTAAGGCGTGAAGCGCAGTCGCAGTCGAAAGTAAATCGGGAATAGGGGCAAGCGGCGTAGCGTAAAAGCCGCCTTCACCATGATGGCGCTCTAACAGCCAATCGGACAATTGTGGTTCAATCGGCTGATGAAACTGGCGCAAAAGTGTCACGGCAGCAGCCGTGGAAGGTGTTAGACCGATGGGCATATCATCTTGATTGGCATAGCCGCCGTCTTCGGCTTGCAATGCCGAGATGCAATTCAAAAGGCGCTCCGCTTGCGGCATGTCTATGCCGCAATCTTGATACGCGCCCAGCGCCAGAAAGCAACCATAAACCGTGCCGCTTGATGCGCCGGGCGTGACGCTGTAACCGCCATCGGGCGTGCGAAAGGCTTCAATGCGTTCTAAGATTTGGACGCGCGGCACATCGCTTGAAAACTCTGAAGGCAAAGCCGCCCAGCAGCGCACTAAGCAGGTCAGATGGATGAAGTCCAATGCTTCGCCATTAACGAAAGAGCGAAGATAAGCGGCGATGGATGACAGCGGAATGTCAGAACGGAGGGCCATCAGGCCCTCCGTTCCAAAGACTGTGTAATACAAATCGCTGTTGCCGCTGCGGTCTTTGAAGCCGCCATCGGCGTTTTGCTGTCCGCGTAAAAACTCTTCGACTAAATCACGCGACTCACCCAGCAATTTCGGCGACAGGCGCGCGACCTGCAACATTTCGAGTCTCAAACTCATTGCACCAACCTTCAAT
>DASWNL010000269.1:0-26076 GCA_036399215.1 Abditibacteriaceae bacterium | reverse complement strand
GCCATCGGACGTAAAGCGCAGCGGGCGATAGCGTGTCAGGCCATCGGCGTAAATGCTGAAATCATCGCCAATGCGCCCGCCCCAGCCGTTGTTAATCGGCAACGCTGATTTGCCGCCCGCTTTTTCGGTGCCGGGCTTGGCCGCCGGAACAATTTCACACTCGATACGCTGCACTTTGCCATCGCCGTTTCCGTCGTTCCAGATCACACCATCGTAAGCGTTGAGGCCCGCCATTTCGCCACCTGGCTGCTCTTTGACTTTGCCGCCCTGATGCTCTGTTTCACCGGAGATATGGGTCGCCAAGCAAACAGCAGCGACAGGTTGCCAGCGGCCATTGCGCTGCATGAAAACTACATTACCCGTGCCCCACTCCACATCCGGGTCATGGCTAAAAAGATACTCGCGCGGCTGCCCGTTTACGGTGCGCGTGAAGCGTTGGGGAATGACATTGCTGGCTGTGGCGATTTCAAACGATTCGCCCTGCGCTTTGTCCGGCACCCAGAGGATGTTTTGCAATTGCCAGGTGCGCTGGGCCTTGTCGAGCGAAAACTCCATTGGCCCGCAATAAGCCAGCGCCGCGTTTTGCTCGTGCAGATAACAGGAGGCGCCCGAATAGCCGGTATTGCCCAGATAATCGCGCACCAATTTTCCATCGCGATTCCAGACTGCCACGCGGCGCGGATAATTCCAGCTTTCGACTGTCCAGACTTGCCCTCTGGCATCAACGGCCACCGAATTGAGATGCGAAAGCGCATTAGGATTAAACGCACCGCGAATGGGGCGCCCGCCTTTGACGCCACAGGTATAAACCAATTGCCCTTGAGAATTAACGGCTTTAATCTGGCTATCAACGCCCGCGTCGGCAATTACTAAATTGTTAGCTTCATCAATAGCTAACGAAACAGGCTTCTCGACCGAGACAATCGTTGTATCCGCACCATTTTGCAGATTGATTTCGCAGGCTTTATTACCTACCAGGCCAAACAATTTTCCATCACGACTAAAAGCTAAAGCGCCAATATTAGGCACCTCGAATTGGTTTATGACTTTGGCCGAATCGCCCTCTAAAATCGCAATCTTGCCGGTGCTAAAAGCTAAGGCGATTTTTCCGCGTTGCGCGGCTAATCCTGTCAGGGTGCCCGGTTCGGTAACACCTAATATCTCTTTAAGCGGCAAGTCGAAAGTGCGTTCTTTTCCATTTAAGATAAACGGCTTAAGCGCACCTGTTTTCAAATCGAAGCGGCACAGCGTTTCTTTGACATACCATTCGGTCACGTAGGCATAAGCGTATTTATCATCAGCAGCCACCAGCGATGTGCCGCGCCGGTCGCTCCAGCGCTTTTGCCCACCTGGGTCAAGGCCAATAATGCCGCTGCCACCTTCGGCCAAAGGCCAGGCGATAATCGTCCAACCGCCACCCGAAGCTACAGCAATGGGCGCTGTATGATCGGCGCCCCAGGCGCCGCGCCCATCTACTGTTGCCCACGGCGGCGTGCCGGGATTATAAAAGCTCATCTCGTATTCGGCGCCCAAGCCGCGATGCGTCAGACCACGCACGCGATAAGTGCCGGGAGCCGCCAGATTGCCTTTGTCATCCAGCCCGTCCCACTTCACTTCAACCGTGCGTGTTTTGCCTTTGCCAGCGAGAGCATAATCCGAAGGGTCAGCATCGGCGGCTAAGGTGCGGATGCGACGACCCTGCACATCTTCCAGCACAATCGTAAAGCGCGCCGCATCGTTTGGCAAAGCAACGCGCAGGGGAATGGTGCCTTCCACACGCGCCTGATCGCTGATATAGCGGCGCAGGGGAATGTTGCCTTTGGCAACTAAGCGTGCATCGCCCCACGAATCGCGCGCCGACCAGTAGAATTCGCGCGAGGTTTTGCCGGGCTGCATATTATCGGCGTAGCGGTGCAAAGGAAAAGTCTTGCCCGATGGGTCGCTCCACAAAAACTCGCTGCCCAGACGAAATGTTAAATTCGCTGCAATAACCGGAGGCGTTTTATACAACAGCTTCCACGGAATTTTGATCTCCTGCACAAAGCCGTTGCCTTCGGCATTAGCACGATAAAACATCTGCGCGCCCTGCCCCAGATCGCTGCCGCCTTCGGGCGCCACCAGCAAAGTTACATCCTGACCATCGCGCTCATTGGTCGGGTTCTTCCAGCGCGCGATATGCAAGGCCGGCTGCTTTTTGGTGGTATAAAACCACGTCGTGATCCACAACGGATGATCGGTTAAAATGCGCATCTGCCAGGCGTCTTCTTTCCAGCCTTCATCCGGGTTGGAAACGGGGTCAATCAGGCTGAACATCGGCGTCGGGTCTTTCCACTTGGCGGCGAGATAAAGATTCTCTTTATCCCACATCGCCGCCGCTTCGACTGAATAGCGCTCGCGCACTGCGCTATCGGCAAACACCCAGATGCGCCCTGAAAAATCCCACTCTTTCAAGTCGCCGTCAATGGTAACCGCGCCGGGTGCCGGCACGACGTTCATGCCTTCATTCTGGCTTTGCCGTCCGATCATGTTTTCAGCAGCCTGCGCTGAGAGCGCGCAAAACAAAACGGCGCCCAGGCTTAAAATTTTGGAAATTCGCATAAAACCCTTAAAACCTTTACTGTTGTGGCGTAGAGGAGAGGCGCAGTTGCCACAACTTTGCTTCGTCGCCCTGCAATACTAATCCGGCGCGAAACGGTGGATAACCGATAGCATAACCGCGAAAGAAAACTTGATTCCAGCCGGCGCGTAGCCTCAACTTTTTCGAGGCCACGCGGCGCGTGCCTTCCATCTCTTTATAATCATCAACTGCTATGCGCTCGCCGTTAAGAAACCAGCGCAAGTAAGTCATGGGATGGCTTTGAAACTGAAACTCCAACTCCATCGCCTGCGGTGCATATATCCACGTCGCACCATACCATACCTGAGCGCCGCCTAAAATCACGCGGGTATCGAGATCAGCGATACTCGCCGTCTTCCATTTCACCTTGCCCGGATCATTCCAGTAGCCGCGAACCATTTCGCCCTGATAGACAGCCTGTAAATCCACCTGGCCCGTATCCGGGGGATAAGCGGCAGCCTCGTAAAATTCGCGCACCGCTTGCTTCATCTCTTTGTCGGTGCCGGTTATTTTGCCGTTGGGATCATGTTTGAACTTCTCAGCGCCCGGCCCACCAAAAGGCCCGCAGATTTGCCAGTGCTGAACCGTGACGCCCTTATCCAAGCCAAGCCATTGCGCCGGTGCCCAGGAGCCGGGATAAAAGTGCGCTTCGCTGGGTTCGTCAAATGTTTCACGATTGGCTGAACCATCACTGTTGGCCCACCAAAATTTGTTGTGCCCGCCGAAAGTCGCCGAAAAATTGACTTGCGTTTTCAGCCCGCCCGCCAACAGCGGCAACGCTGGAACTGCCGCGCGGGGAATCTCGGCTATTAAGACAAATCCCTGTCCGTCTTCATCTATCTTATGGGCTAATTTGGCGCCTTCTACAGGCCCGGCGTGTGCAAAAGCGGCTTGCCCGACAGGAGTGCGATAAACCTGCGGTTGTGCGTTGGGCAGGGGCCAGGAAGGATATAACGCTAACCCGACGGGCTGAATCTCATTGCCGTTTTTGAAAAGGCCAAACACAAAACGCGCATCGCCGGGCCGTCCTTCACGCGCGCCGCCTGACTTAATATTTGGCTTGGTGTTGACATCGCCTTGCAGGTAAAAGCTAAGCGTATCGGCTTTTTGGTCGTGCGTAAAAATCCGCGATAGCGGCGGCAAATCGCGCGGTGCAAACTTTTGCGCCAAACGCGCGTGCCAGCGCAGCAAAAGCGCATCGGGCCGATAGAGAGCGCGCACTTCGACGCTTTGTTTTTCATCCGAGGAAAATGTAATCGGCTCTGCCGATTCCCATCCGTTCAACGAACCATCGAACGCCGGCTGTCCCAATGCCGGCATCCAGCGCGCAATCTTTGCTCCTCCGGCGCCACCCCGCAAGCTAAGCGCGATTTCAGGCGGTAAGGCGATTTGAGCCGCGCTGATCATCACGCTCTTGGGAAGTGTTGTCAAAGGCCGCACCGGGTTTTCTTTCAACGACCAGCCTTGTGCTTCAAAAAGCAACGGCGTGTATTTGCCCATCGCAAAATAGATTTTGCCGTTGTCGCGGTTGGGGAAAATACTGCCCGAGAAAAACTCGCCCGGTTGTGGATAAAGCCCGGCATTCGCCACGCGGCGCCCATCGGGAAAGATGGTATCCACATAAAGGCCCTCGGTGGTGTAAAGCAAAACGCCGCAGCGCGATTGGTCAATCACACTAAGCAAGCCATTGAGCGGGCGGCGAATGCGCATCGCGCCATACATTTCGCCGGGTTTCGCCGTGCCCTGCAAAGCGGCGCGACCTGTGCGCCACGTCAACTGATAAGCGCCTTTGCCATCCGGCACATAGCGCGAGATTTTATACTGTGCGCCTTCGTTGGCGCTGAAACTCTTGCCGCCGCGCGCCTGCACCCAGAACCCTTCTTTGAGTGAGCCATCGGCTTGCGCCCAATCGCTGCTGAAGGTTTGCGCCAGTTCATTACCGCCGTGAACCGCATCGGCAGTTCCCGCTGTGCGCGCCATAAAAACCGGATCGGTTAAGAGCTTTTTCCACTCTTTAAAAATCGGATTTCCATGGGCATCAAAGCCCTGGGGCACCAGGCGCCAGATGTGCGGGCTGCTACCATCCAAGGCCACAAGAGATAAATCATCGAGCCAGTTTTCACCATGATAACGCAGCATTGCGCCGGGCAATTGCATCGGCGTTGGGGCCTCATCTACTCGCCCGTTGCCATTGGCATCATGCCACAGCGCATAGCTTTGTTTATTTCCCTCACGCTTCTTCAAAATCGCCGCAGAAAGCAGCCATTTATCACCGGCCAGACGATAAACATTAAACGAACGCCCGCCCGCCAGATAAGTGCGCCCATTGGTGCGGATCAGTTGTGGCTTATGCAACTGCGGCGATTGCTCATCATTGCCTACATTCGGCCATACGGCGTCCACTGTCCAGGTGCGTTTTTGGTAATCTACGTTGAAGCGCGTCAGCCAACCCTCATGGCCGGGAATATAGATGTGTTGTGGGTTGTCCGGGTCAACAGCATAGCCATCATTAGCTTTGGTTTGCAGTGACAGAAATTCGCGCAGCAGTTTTCCCTGGGGGCTCCATTCGCTCACCCGATTGGGGCCGGCATTTTCGATAATCAGCAAGCGGTCATTGCCCTGTGCATCTTTCCACGTCGCCAACTTGCCGGGCGCCATCAAAGTTTCACGATCATAAGCGCCGGGCTTTTGCGCGCTTAAACGGCCAAAGGTTTGGGTGACTTTTCCCGTCACATCGAGTTGAAAAACTTTGTTCGCTTCTTCATCGCTCAGATAAAAGCGTCCCTGTGAATCCACTTCCAAATCGAAGGGCCGAATCTTTTGAGGCACCGTAAAAACACGCCGCCATGCGCTGCCATTTATCTCCGTTTCGCTAATGGCAAAGTCGCTGCTTGCAGCCTCACTTTGCCTGTGCAAGACATATAACTTTTGGTTTCGCCCCGCCAACCCTTGCGGGTGAGGCACAGCTAACTCACGTAAAATCGTGCCGTTTTCGCCATCGTGAACTGTTACTTTATTAACGAATTCCGTCGCACTTTCCTGAAAATCGCGGTTGCCATTGGGGATGATTTTGCCGCGTTGCGCGATGAAAACCAGAGGCTTATTATTGGCCCCGCGCGCTGATGCCATCGCTGTCACCCAACCCGTTGGCAAATAGGCGTTGCTGCGATTGGCGCCCTCGCTTTTGCCAAACGATTTACCATCGGCACGATAAACAAACTTCGGGCCGCCATCGGTGCTAAAACCCCACACGGTTTCGCCATCGGTTGTGGCGCTGGTGCCACCCGCCGCACCGCCTGAAGGAAAGGCACGCACAAATTGGTCGTATCCGGCTGGCTTTTTCAAATCAATCATTGGAGCGCCCAGGCCGTTTTCCAGATATTGATAGTAAAAAACCGCTACGCCATTAGGCCCGACGGCCACATCGCGTAGCGGTTGGCCTGTCGGGTCGCCGCCAAAGGGTTCTCGCTTATCAGTTTGTTCGGGCGAGGGCAGCCACGTCGAAGCGCCGCCCGCAAAGCGCGGTGTGATGCTGTGCCATTCGTTATCAACCGCCCACTTTCTCGCCGGCATAAAGATGCCTTTAACGGCATATTCGCCCGGCGGCACCGGCATGAAGTTATCGTCGAGACCGTCCCATGTTTCGGCAAAGCGCCCTTTATTTTCCGTTGTTACGGTGCGCGCCACGCCACAGGCAAACTGGCTGATAATCCAGTCGGGATTTTTAGCGTCTACAATCGCTAAGGTAACACGATAGGTTTGTGGTAACGGCCCAGACGTTGGCAACTGATAACCAATAGCGGCTCCGTTGTCGGCGCCCACAGAATTCTGCACCAGCGACATGCACAGTAAAAACAAAAGGAAAACTTTGAATTGCTTCATAATTTCAATGAAAAATACTTCAAAACGATTATACAGATTCAAGAGTAATGACTTGCTGCTGTTCTTTTTGTGTCAAAGGCGGGAAGTTCATCTGAGGATAATACATTATGAATGACACAGTTCACATCTTTGCCGGCCACTTCGACAATCGAGAAAGCGCCCATGCCTACACCCAAGCGCAATGGGAAAGCGAACCCGGCGCCGATGCCACCGACGCAGAGTATGCCGCCTGGGAAGAGCGTAACCCGACCTGTCTCATGAAAGATGAATTTGGCGTTTATCTGGATAGCGATTTTATCGAGACGATTTTTGGAGAGGGGCGTTATGAGTATCTTGGTCAGAGACTTACTCAACTTGATGCTTTAGCAAACATTCGCAAACTGGCAGGCGAAGAAAGTAATACGCTGGTATTAATCTTCTCCGAGGCGTTAGGCGGCTTTGACGCTGAAATGAAATCCACTTCAAAATTACAATACTGCGGGCAGTTCGATTGTCGTTTATAGAAACAGTTTAGAACGCCCGTATTATTTCTTTTTCGCTTCCCATAGTTCGAGATACAGCTTTTCCAGGTCGCCGCATAAGCGTGCGATGTCGAGAGAGGGATAAACGCGTTCGCGTCCGGCCTTGCCCCATTGGGCAGATTGCGTTGGGTTTTCCAGCACAAAGCGAATGCCTTCGGCTAAAGCGTTGACATCTTGCGAAGGGCAAAGCCAGCCGGTTTTTTGATGCTTTATTAAGTCGCCGACACCACCGACATTCGTCGCCACCACGGGGCGCGCCGAAGCTAACGATTCGATAACGGCAACGGGCAAGCCTTCGTTGAGCGAGCATAAAACGCTGACATCAAAATCAGCATACAAGCGCGCCAAATCGGAGCGAAAGCCCAAAAAGCGCACGTTATTTTGAATGTTCAAATCACGCGATTGCTGTTCCAATGCAGTGCGCAGTTCACCATCGCCCACAATCAGAAAAATCGCCTGCGGATGCGTTTTTAAAACTTGAACTGCCGCTTCTAACAGTAAGTGAATCGCTTTAATCGGCACTAAGCGCGCCACTATGCCAATAAGCGGTGCGCTATCTATTTGCAATTCTTGTCGCAGTTCGCCGCGAAGTTTTTCGCTTTGTAAAAAGGGGCTTAAATCCAATCCCAACGGAATCACGCGATACTGTTCGGCGCGTCCAATGCCCAAACCGAGAATTTCATTGCGTTGCTGTTCGCTTAAAACGATAATGGCATCCGTTGAGCGTGCCAGGTTCTTTTCAATGGAGATGAATAGCTTTGTCTTTCGCGGCGAAAAGTAGCCTTTAAAAACATTACCGTGAAAGGTATGCACCACAACCGGCACGCGCGCCATGCGCGCTGCCAGGCGCCCGACAAAGCCTGCTTTAGCAGTATGCGTGTGGACAATCTGAGGCTTTTCGCGGCGCATTAAACGCAAGACTTCGCGTAAGGTTTGCAAGTCGCTTTTGGGCGAAATTTCGCGGCCCAGGCTGGGAATGATAATCGGCTCAATCGGCCCATTCAGGCCACGTTCGCCCATCAATTCCAGCATATTGCCTTCGTTTTCGGCTTCAACGCCGGTGACAAGTTGAGATTGGAAGCGCGCCGGATTGAGGCGTTCGGTGAGCAGCGTGGTATGGATGGCCGGCCCACCGATATTGAGGCGGGCAATCAGGCGCATGACTTTTAAAGGTTGGGACATGAATTTCTAAAAGACAAGCGATTGCTTGTCATTACAAATGCTTTCGGGGAAATTTTACCGATTTGAGGCCGTTCTCACCATCTTCGCAGTGCGCTTTGTGCAAACTGCCTGCTCAGAGCGCATTACACTCTGCCCTAACCGTGAATCAACCGCAAGACACTTTATATCAGCGCGTTTTGGGCGAAGAGTTCGCGCATCTATCGCCTACCTTGCGCGAGTTTCATGGCGTGCCTCACGGCGGACAGGCGCAAGGCATGGTCTGTGTGCGGCATGGGCGCGGCATAATTCGACACACTTTAGCGAAGTTACTGCGCTTGCCACCCGAAGGCGAACATATCGCCGTGCATTTGCAGGTGCAAGCGCAAGAAAACTGTGAAATCTGGGTGCGGCATTTTGAGGGCGTCCCGGTGCAAACAATTCAATGGCAACGCGACTCTTTTCTCATTGAAAAAGCCGGACTGCTTTGTTTTGCCTTTCGCGTCAGCAACAACGAACAAACATTGCAGTTTGATTTTTCGCACAATGAAATCGCGGGCCTCAGGTTGCCGCTTGCTGTTTTGAAAGTAGAAGCCCAGGCACGCGGCCTGGAAGATGGCTGGCACATTACAGTTGTAATCCGCGCGCCGTTTTTGGGTTTGTTAGCCGAATATCAAGGTGAGATTAGGCCATGCTGATCGCATTGTATTTGCTGGTTGCACAAGGCATTCTCGGTGCCTTTGATACGCTGTGGTATCACGAATATCAACAACAGTTGCCACGTCATGCTTCGGCTAAAATCGAGTTGCGTTTGCACGCTTCGCGCGATTTTGCTTATGCCGTTGTTTTCGGTTCACTGGCGTGGTTTGCCTGGCACGGCGTATGGGCCTGGCTCTTTGGCGCGATTTTACTCTTTGAAATCGCCATTACTCTGTGGGATTTCGTTGAGGAGGACATGACACGCAAGCTACCTGCCGGAGAGCGCATTATGCACACCGTAATGGCTATCATCTACGGCGCCTTTTTAGCGCACTTGCTACCACAAGTTATGCTCTGGGCACGCCAGCCCACGGCTTTAGTCAATGTTCAACTGGGTTTTCTTTCGTGGGTATTAAGCTTCTTCGCCCTCGGCGTTTTTCTTTCAGGCATCCGCGATGTCGTTGCCAGTTTTAACCCAACGCCTGAAGCAATGCCGGGTTAGATTACCTGTTGCTGCCCAGCACAACTGCCTGTCCAACAAAAGGGCCGGGATTGATGATGTCATTGTTCTGCATATGAACATTCTCACATTGCTTTATCCAGATAAGGGAGTCCAAAGCAACATGATACGATTCGCCGGTATTTTTTGATTTCACCTGCCCAGCGTTGAGGATACGGTTGTTGCGGATTTTTACATCTCGTGCTGAGGTGACTACCAGATTAGGGCCGCAAATATCTTCAAAAGTGTTATTTTCGATAACAATGTTTTTGAAAACTCCCGCAGAGCGCAATTGAGGTGGCGATAGAGAAGCGGTGATGGAAATCGCGCCCGCCGCTGCCGACCAGGGCGCGGGGCAGAAATAACCGGCTTGCCGAATGGTGTTGCCGCGAATCGTCAGATTTTGGATGCCCGCTGCCGCTTCGCCCGGCACTTCGGGGCAAACCATAAGGTTGTGCGGAGTATCAAGATGATTATTTTCGATTAAACCGCCTGCTTTAATCAAAATGCGGCCCGGACTGTGAATTTGATTATTGCGAAAGATAAAACCGTTGCCCTGCCTGTCGGGACTATAAACCGAAGCGCCCAGAGAAAACGGCAATTCGCGGTCTAAAGTAATTTCCATGCACTTGGGGCTAACATTCCATAGCGAATAGGGCGATGCGGCTTTTAATCTTTCCAAAACTTCTGGTGCTAAGTTGGCCGCATCACGTCGCACGATTTTGCGAGCCATAATTCTTGCCTGTGGCCCGTCCAATGACGTTTGAATGGCATCACCGATTTGAAGTCCATCCGTCCATTCATCACGAAACGCTAAGGTTAGTTCTTTGCCTTTGCTCTTCACAATCAGGAAATCGCTCGATTGCACGCTCCACGAATCGTCGCCGGCCTCTTTGATAACGCAATTTTCCACTAAGGGGCCAATTTTAGTGAATTTGCTTTGCAGGGCATCCCACGAAGTTGTAAGCAATCGCTCCTGCGTAGCACCCGGTGGTTTGGGGCCGCGCACAATCTTACATCCCAGATAACGATTGCCGCCTTCGCCATCGCTTTCGATGATGCCCATACCCGGCGCGCTGTGCACCGTCACATTACGCAGAGTCATCCCCGCGCAGCTTTCCAGAGTAATGCCGTGCGGCGGCATATTGGTTTCCGGCCCGGTGCTGAGCGAGGCCAAATCACCATGAGAAGCCGCTTCGCCGATGCCTTTCAAAGTGATTCGCACCGTATCAGGCGCGATTAGAGCGGCTTTAGTGCCCCACAAGAATGGCATTCCTTTTTTGCGAAAGCGCGTCTGCGGATCAACCAGATCGATACGTGCATAAGGCTGGCGTGGATAACCGTCGTGAATTTGAATATCAATCGAATCTTTGTTTTCTGCAACGGCAACGACTGTGCCCTGTGTAAAAGGCAGCGGATCGTAATCTAAAGTCAAGCCTTGCAACGTTACATTGCGGCAACGATTGAGCGTCAAGCCCAGCGTTAATTTTGTGCCGGTTAAAGTGACGTTATCCGCGACAATTTCTACATCGCGAGCGTTGCTTAGAGTCCAAATCGCACCCTGGCCAGCAATAGGCACCAAACGGTAAACGCCGGGCGGAATAACAATGCGTTTTTCACCATTCTGTAAAGCCTTCTGCACCAGGGGACGAAAATCAGCAGGCTGCGCATTGACCATCACACCAAAAAGTAGACAAGCGAAAAAGGCAAAAAGAAGTTTCATACTCATGGAACCAACAGTTGTTTGATGAAGCATCAACTCTCATGTGGCAAAGTAAAAGGCCGGACGAAAGTCCAGCCTTTTACCCATCTTTCAATCGCTCTTATTATCAGCCGCCGTTTGCTTCAAGCCAACGCAATAGTTCCTCTACCTCGCCTTTAGCAACAAGTGGTTGCAGTTGTGAAGTGTTGCCGCCGCGTTCTTTAACCATCTGCGCTAAGTTGGCGGCGATGGCGCCTTCGCGCACGGCTTCGTAGCCGGGTGTGGCAACCGGGCCATAACGCGAGGGCAAAACAAACGTCGAAGCATCCGGCAGGAATTCATAAGCAGTATCCCAGGCGTCACGGAAGGGGTAATACAGCGCGAAGAAGGCTGTGCCCAGGTTGCTGCCCGGCTGAGTGGGATACGAGCGAATTTGCTCAAAGAGATTGTTAGGCGTTTGCGGCTCTTTATCGCGATAGGCCGGCGTCGTATACCACCACCACGGCTTGGCCGCGAAAATGGCACGCTTGGCCAGGACCTCGTCAGGTGGGTTTACCAGGTGGCGCGCAAAGGGAATCCAGATGTTGGCATACGGGTCAAGAATTTTAAATGTGGGCAGCGTAGCGCCGTCGCCGGGGTTGAAAGAAATACCGGCACGCGGATCACTTTGTCGGATGAACTGCGCCAGATCAAGAAACGGCTGCAACTGCGCCGGAGTGCTGCCATGGGGTTCATCGCGAACGGCAAAAACCCAATCGGAATAGCTCAATCCGAGGCGTTGCACTTCACTGAGCATTGCCGTTACTTCTTCGGGCGAGGTGACCTGGAGCGATAATAAGCGCAGGCCACGCCGATTCATTTCGTCTTTAGTCATCGGGCTATAGCCCACGCCGATGCCATGCGCCTTTGTATCCTGCCAGTAAATTTCGCCTTCGGGCGGATTGGTATAACCACTAACCAAAACCGGACGCTGCGGCAGGGCACGAACGCGAGAAACACGCACCGGCAAACTCAAGTTGCTTTGCGCCGCACCAAACAGTTGAACGCGCAGATTGTAATTACCGGCGGGGGCGCTTGTGCTATCCAGCGTAATCCACAAACCGGCCACGCCTTGTGGTGGAACCGTGATGCCGGGCCGGCGCAAAAGCGCAAACGGACTCCATGAGAAATTGTTGGAGTTGGAATTGGCATTTGCCACATAAGGTGCAAAAGCGACGACTCGCCACTGGGCGCCATTGAGAACTTCACCTTGCGCTCCCAACAGGGAAGCGTTGACACCTAATGTAATCGGTGCCCCGGTCAAATTGCGAAGGCCAACAACGATGGATTTTTGCGCTCGCGAAGGCAAAGCAATGGAGGCTGCACTGTTGCCCGGCCCGCTGTTTTGCATGAGCGGCGCCTCGAAAGGCTCGCTATTGAACCAGGCCTGCAATTGATTTCCCACGTTTACAACCGGCGCGCTACTGTTACCGCGTGCCGAGGACACTCCGCTTGAAGCCACTTCGCCCACAGGCACAAAACCTTCTTGCGAGGTCAGCAGAACTTGATGAATAATGCGATAGGTATTGGGCTTGCGCGCCGGTAGGGGCGCAATTTGAACGCGCACATCACCAGGGCGATTGACATTAATTTGCCCGGCGCGCTGCCATTCGCCGGGGTAGTTATCGAGGTCGTGATCCCACGAGACACCACCGCTTGGCCCTTGCACAGTAAGGCGCCACGGCGCGAAGAAATTAGGTAATAGTTTAAAGCGCACCCAGGCTGTGTAACGCCCGGCCTGTTCCACGCGCAGGTTCGCCACAGATGTGCCCGTAATATTGCCATAGCCGCCTTTGAGTGAAGTGCCATCAATCTCCCAGCCTTCGCCCGGCGTAAAATCACTGCCGCGCAAAGCGTAATTTGCGCCGCTTGAAGGAATCGCAGAGCCTGCATTTGCTGTTGAAACGCCACGCGATAATTCGTTAATGCGCCGCCGGATGATGACCGGGTTGCCGATCATGTTCCAGGTGTCGTCAAAGATAATTTGCCGATTGGGTGCGCGGTAATCGGGCGTGTTGTTGCCGTAATCTTGTCCGGCCAAAGCATCTACCTGGGCGCGCCAAAAGCTGCGGCTGAGATTGAAAAGTTGCCCTTGACCGCGCTCTTCCCACGAAAGCGGGCGCACCTGCCACCAGCGCCAGGTTTCCACATCGGTAACAGGCGCGCGACCTGTCCACTGCCCGTTTTGTCCCGCGCCGGCCTGCAAAGCGTCGCGCACTTGTTTTGTTGGCGGCCCGGCCCATAATTCATCGGTGAGGTAAAGGCAATCAATCTGGCGCGCTCGCAAAGTGCGCTGAGGCGCGGCAACGCGTTTATCTAACTGCCCGCCGGTTACTTGCCACCAAGCACGGGCGTAGCCCAACTTGATGACATAATCGCCGGGGGGCAAATCTACCATGACATCTTTCCACGCCAAACCTTCCTGAGGGCGCGGCGCATCGTAGATTTCATCGCTGAGAATCGGCCCATCTTCTTCGCGTCCGGCCCGATAGATTTTCAAAGTCGTTAAGGCTGTGCCCGTAGGCCAATTGTAGTAGCCAACCCACAAGCGAAATAAACCGCCGCGTTCAATGCGCAGCGGCAAGCGCGCATCCGGGCCGTTGTCCAAATTGGTGCCGATAATGTAATCGCCTTGCACCTTCCAACCATTGAGCGCAGCAGCCGGCAAGGTTTCGGGTTCGAGCAGGATTCGTTGCAAGCCATCAGGCGGATTCAAATTAGCCGCGCCCAAAAGAGTTTGCGGCGTTTGGTTCTGCGCCCGCAAAAACTGATGAAAGCGCTGGATGTAATCGGGGTCATGGCCCATATGCCACAAGGTTAAGCCCAGCGAAGCGCGTGCGCCGATGGGTTCATCCGTAGCGTTTGCCTGTTGCACAATTCCTGGCGTTGTTGGCGCTGCCGGGGCCGCCAAATAACGCGGCGACGGTGCAACCGTTTGCGCTTTGCACGACGATATAATGAGAGTGGCGCCCAAAACCAAAGGGCAGCAGAGGGCGCGACGAGAAGAAATAATTTTCATGGCGATTGCTTCTTAGTGCAAAAAAGGGGACAAGTTCTTTGACCGGCCTTTGCTGGAGATTCAAAAGTCAATCGCCGACGAACTCCTGATGCCACAGTTCAAGCATCAGCAAAGTCCACAGTCGTGGCCCGTGTTCGGCGCGCTCGTCGAAATGCTCCTGGGCTAAAGCGCGCAGAGTATCAGGCCGGAAGTAGCCGCGATTCAAGGCACGCTCGGATAAAACCGTATCGCAAAAGAGCGGTTTCATTTCGCCTCGCAACCACTTACCAACCGGCACGCCAAAGCCCATTTTGGGGCGCTCCATGTTTTCTGGAGGCACCATATCGGCAATGGCGCGGCGCAAGATATATTTGCCCGTCGAGCCGTTCAGTTTCAAATTTTGCGGCAGAGTGGCGGCCCATTCCATTAAGGTGTGATCTAATAACGGCGAGCGTGCTTCCAGTGAATTTGCCATCGTAGTGATGTCCACTTTGACCAGCAGATCATCCGGCAAATAAGCGTTGATGTCCGAATACTGGCAGGCATCTACGATGTTATAGCCGCGCTCCAATGCCTGGGCTAAATAGGTTTCAACAGGATTATGTGCCACAAACTCCGGCGCCCAGCGATTGGCTCGTTGAGCCTGTTCTTCATAACCCTGAACCATAACTGCAAAAGAAGGATTATAAAGTGCTGCTTTCTGCTCTTCATTAAAAGCGCTTTGCCAGTGCAAATAACGGCGTGGCGCGGGCAAGGCCATCGCTTGCAGCATCTTTTTGGCTCGCACGGCGCGCGAGCGAAAGTTGAGGCCGCCAGGCAGCATCTTGCCGGCTATGGCACCTAAAACACGCGCTGGCGCAGGAAAACTTTCGGTTACCTGTAAAGCGCGATAGCGTTCGTAACCGGCGAACGTTTCATCGCCGCCATCTCCATTTAAGGCAACGGTGACGTGCTTGCGCGTTTCCTGCGCGACGTAAAACGAAGGCACTGCTGAAGAATCGGCGTAAGGCTCGCCGTAGTGGCGCACAAGGGTTGGCAAAATCGCCTGAGCATCAGCCCGCACGATGATTTCGTGATGATCGCAGCCGTATCTTTCGGCCAAGCGCCGCGCATGTGGCGTTTCTGAGTAATCGCTTTCTTCAAAGCCGATGCTAAAGGTTTTTACGGGCCGGTTGCTAAGCCGCGCCATCATCGCTACAACCGCCGATGAATCTATGCCGCCTGATAAAAAAGCGCCCAAGGGAACTTCGCTCATCAAGCGAACGCGAACGCACTCTTCCAGACGTCGCTGCAACTCTTCAATTGCTTCGGCTTCGCTGATGATTAACTTACGCGAAGGCGAAAAGTGCTCATCCAACGACCAGTAGCGGCGTAGTTTTATCTCGCCATTTTGCAAAGTTAAAGTATGCGCCGGAGGCAGTTTGTGAATGTTCTGGTAAATGCTATAAGGCGCAGGCACGCACAGGTTGGAAAGGTATAAATCAAGTGCCGCAAAATTAATTTCTCGCGAAATGTCGGGATGCGCCAGCAGTGATTGAAACTCCGACGCGAAAACGAAACTATTATTTGTCTGGGCATAAAGCAACGGCTTTTTGCCCAGGCGGTCACGCGCTAAAAACAGCGCTTGTGTTTTGAGGTCGTAGATGGCAAAAGCGAACATACCGCGCAGTTTTTGCGGGCATAGCTCGCCCCACTCTTCATAGGCATGGACAATGGCTTCGGTATCGCTATGAGTGCGGAAACGGTGGCCTTTGCTTTCGAGTTCGTCTCGTAATTCGGGGAAGTTATAAATTTCGCCGTTGAAAGCAATCCAAACTGTTTCGTCTTCGTTGCAAAGTGGCTGCGCGCCGCCGGACAAATCAATAATGGACAGGCGTCGATGGCCTAAAGCCGCCACGCCCAGTTGCTTGAAACCTTCGTCATCCGGCCCGCGATGCGAAATGCACTTAGTTAATTTCTGCAACAGTTCGAGCGAAGCGTTTTGCCCGTTGAGTTGAACAATGCCGGTAATGCCGCACATGAATAAAAATGAGAGCCGCTACACCTTCGGCGGCGTAAAAACATCGCAAAAACAACGCTATTTTAACGAATCGCGTTGTTTTTGCGAAACGAAGTTTGCGAAGCGCTGCTTAGCGGCTTACTCCGTTATTTCTTAGTTCCAACCGCGCACCAGAAAGGCATGTTTTCCGAAAAGCGGATATTTTCCAACCCGGCGGCCTGCATCATCTGCTCGATTTCGGCGCGTGTAAAGCGTTGCTCCAACTGTGTGCCAAAGCGGTCACGCGCATCGGTTCGCATCGTGTAAAAGCTGCGCTCACGATAAATGGCAAGCGGCAAATTTTCCACATTACGTCCGGTTTTTTCCAACAATTTCGCACCGCGTGCTAAAGGAAAATAAACGCCCGCTGCTAAAGCCGTGCAAACCGCATCACGCACGCCATGCGGCGCTTTGGAAATGGCACCGCGCCCGATTTCGCTGGTCTTCCATAAAGCGCGATACCACGAAGGGCGATTGTCGAAAGCATAATACAAATACAGCAAAAAGGGCGCGCCGGGCTTGAGCTTGGCCACGCAAGATTTCAAACCTTCAAGCGTATCCGGCACATGATGCAACACACCTAAGGAATAGCCAAAATCCATAGAGTTATTATCTAAGGGAATCGCGTCAACAGTAGCATTATGAAAGCGGCAGTTATCTGCATTCGTCAAATTTTTGCGTGCCACGTTGAGTGCCTCATTACTGGCATCCACACAATGCAAAGTGCCAACACGCGGGGCCACACACTGCGCCCAGCGCCCACTGCCTGAACCTAAATCGAAGCCTTCTGCATCAGGCGGCAAACTTTCCCACGGAAAAATGCCGAAGTATTGAGTGAAGATTTCGGCACGTTCATCTTCACTCAACTCCGATTGGTCATAGCGTGTCCACTCGTCGCCAAAACCGGCGACGGTTCCGGCATCGGCATTTCGCGTTTCACTCTGTTCAGCCAGTAGCATTTGATAGATCTCTTCATAGCGGCGCGTTACGCTTTGCAGACTAAAGTTTTCTTCAATACGCTGCCGTGCGGCGATGCCAGATTTGGTTTTTTCTTCGGGCGTAGCCTGGATAAAATGTTCGATGCCTTCGGCTAAAGCTGATGGGTTTTTAATCGGCACCACAAGGCCCGCATCGCCAATAATCGTTGAGGATTCACCGACATTGGTTGCCACACACGGCACGCCGCATGACATTGCTTCGCCAAGCACAAGGGGAAACGCTTCTCCATGCGAAGACGGAAGCGCCATCACATCTAAAGCCGCCATCAAGCGCGCCATATCCTGCCGCTCACCCAGCAAATGGGTTTGCTCTTCTACAGCGGCCTCGCGCACCAGTTGCACCAGTTCCGCGTTGTCTTCAAAAATACCGGCACCGGCTAAAACAAAGTGAATGTCGGGATGTTTGGAGGCGAGCATCTTCGCCGTTTGAAAGAAGTTGGCATGGTCTTTCATGGGATGCCAGCGGCTGAAAAGACCGACCAAAAGCGCCTCAGGCGCAACGCCGATTTCCTCGCGCACGCTTTGCCGCGCTTCAATTGAAGGCGCAAACGCTTCCATGTCGAAACCGTTTGGCACGACCCAACTGCGGCTTATGTCATAACCGGCTTCCTGATGTTGCTCACGCCCAATTTGTGACACATAAATCGTGCCGTCCGGCAGATGCGAAAAGCGCCTGCCCAAGCTATCGAATAAGCGATTAAGCCGGGTTTTAAACAGCGACTCATTGCGCGTGTTATGAATCGCCCACACCAATTTCGCGCTTTGCGCTCGCACCTGGCGGCCTAATAAAGCGGCCAGGTTGCTGTGATACATCCAACCTTGAATCACATCCGGCTTTTCGCGACGTAAAACGCGCTGCAATTTCCACCAGGCACGCAAAGTGGTTTTTGGTGTCGGGCGACTTAAATCCATATCCAGCGTGTAAACGCGAATACCCAAATCTTCGACGGCATCAATCATGTCGCGCTGCCCGCCGCGCCCCATTAAAGCTATCACCACCGGCTCAAATTTTTCACGGTCGGTGGCGCAGAGCAGCTTATAAAGCATCATCTCGGCACCGCCTACATAAAGGCCCACGATGATGTGAATAACTTTGGTTTTTGGCATGAAGTAGAGCGAAAAGTCGCGTGGAGTTTTAACTGCGGTTTTAACTGCGTGTTTTAACTTTTAATTTGCCTTGCGAAGAATCACAACATGGCTGGATGAACCAAGGCAACGCGCCAGAACACGGCGCAGTGGTATTGGCATATTGGGAAACAAAGCAAAACCAGTATAAAAGAGGCGACTGCCTCTGAATCGTGGCGCAAAGCCATCGCTTGAAAAGGTCTTTCTCCATCCAGAGCGGCTAAAAGTATAAAGCTCCACAGCCGCGTCGTGGTATTCGCCATGCGCTTCAAAAGGCAGACAAATGCCGCGCTTTACCATGTTCAAAGCACCCAGTTTCCCGGCGGCTTTTTTAACGTCCGAAACTTCCGCCATCGAAGGAAAACCGGGCGTTATACCGGCGACGGTGCGCACAATGTAAGGATAAGTTGCCAGACTCGTCCAAAAGCGCCACACGGCACTGGGCACCACATGAATGGCAAGGCCGCCCGGTTTTAAAGTGCGCCACATCTCTTCTAACAGCGGCGACAAAGGGCTGACGTGCTCTAAGACATTGGATGAAAAGATTAAATCAAAGCTGGCATCGTCTGCGGGAATATGCTTGCCGTCGTATTCCTGGACGGGAAAATGAGTGCCTAAAAGCGGCGCGCCCGGCAAGTCAATGGAAGTTACCTCGCAACCCTGCTCGGCCATAAGGCGGGCCTGATAACCGTTGCCGCCGCCGACATCTAAAACGCGCAGACCCGGCTTAAAAAGTGAACGCACCGCTTCAAATTCCAAACGGCGCAGTTTTTCTAATTGACCTTCAACCTGTTCTTCACTCGTATTTTCAATTTGTGCCGGCATTATTCATCCTTAATCCATCTGTTCTCTGCTAAAAGCGTATCTATATTAGGCTTATACTTTCTTGCGGGCCGCGCAAATAATATAAGGCGAGGTTTTGCGGTTGGGTTTAATACGCAACCCGGCGCGCTCCAAAAACCAAAAGACCATCGAAGCAGCTTTAATTAAAGCAAGGCGCATTATAAAAATCGGCCCTGTTGGATGCGTGGAAAAACTCATCACAGCCCAGTTGATTGCCATCAAATAATCGCACCTTTGCACCTGCAAACCGGCTTCTTCATGTGCTTTGGCTAAATCAACATCATCCAGTGGCACATGCACATCATAAACCGCGCGATCAAGACGCTTTTGAATTTCGCCAACCCAACCCGCCATGTTAGGAATCAGGGTTATCATCAAGCCGCCAGGCTTCAAGAAGCGGCTGAAGTTTTGAAGACAATCGGCGGTGTCAGTGAAATGCTCAACGACGCCCAACGAAACCACCACATCATAAGTTTGCAGCATATCTTCGGGCGGATCGAAAAAGTTGGCTTGCGCGATGCGGCCTTTTACACCGGCTTTTTCAAGAATTGCCTGAGCGGACTCGCAGCCGACGGTTGAATAATCTATGCCCGCCACATCGAAGCCAAACTGCAACGCGAAATACGGCAGCCAACGCGAACGACCGCAGCCAATCTCCAACAGTTTTTGGCCGCGTGTCTCTTTCTTTTTAAACAACTGCGCGAAGTAACGGTGAAACTCGCGATAAACCTGATTGCCCAGGTGCCGCTTGTGCGGATTCACTGGTTGTGGAATCGGCTGGTTTTCCCAACGCTTATCCCAGAATGCCACGCCGGCTTTGTCGGTTTGCTCCGTATCTATTTGCTCTGTCTGGCCCGTCTGCGTCATGAAAGAGTAACTCCTGTTCGTCCCGATAATTTTAGTTGCTCAAGGCGCAAGCGGCACCTCTTTTTTACTGAACCACAATGTCACTAAATCGCGGCCTAAAATTTGGCTCAGGCGTTCGACATCGGGGGTAAATTCGTTTTCCAGGCGGTGACGCAACTCGTCTGGCATGCTCTGGCGCGCAGCGGTTTGCGAGTTCATCAGAATCAGCTTTTCTGCTGCGCGTGTTCGCAGGCCATGTGGCAGAAGGCCGCGCACAAACTGCTTGAATTTGGGATGAGGACGTGTAATCAGGGTGTGCAGTCCCGGATGGCGAACCACACGGTTCTCATTAACCTTTTCGATATGCGGCTCAAACCCGGCATCAATTTCTAAAAACTCGCAGGTTTCCCGAAAAGCGCCGCGCGCATCCTTTTTGAAGTCATCAAAGATGATGATTTTGGTCTTCTCCGGGCCGAAAACATCCAGAAAATTTTGCACCTGCCCGCTATAAGCAACGGTTTCGCGATAAAACAAAAACCGCGTTGTATAAAGCGAATACGGCAAGCGCTTGCCCTGACGCCGGTCTTCTTCGGCAGCCAGGGCTTCTTCAAAATCTTTGATGTCTTCCCAACCCAGCCAGACCAGATAAGAGTGCAGCGAATGAACCATATCTACGGGGTTGCGCAGCATGATGAGAATTTTTGAATCGGCATTGAACTCATGAATCTCGCACGGCGCCGCAGCCGAATTTATGTAGGAGGTTGTGCCCTCGCCAATGATTTTTTCGTCGCCTGCCCCGGCGAATAATCTCAGATAATCATCTCGATTGCTGACTACATCGGGAATCTCCAAATCGGGGCAAAAATGAGCCGGTTCTTTGGGTTCGCACATGAACACATCGGGGTGCTGCTTGAGATATTCAAACATCGCCGTTGTGCCCGATTTCTTAGCGCCAACGATAAAAAAATTCGGTTTCTTCATTGTCCTTTGCGTCTCACAAAAAAGGCCGTCGAATCAATAGCCAGCCGGCGACGCACCACTACGGCTAAAACCACATTCCACAAAATCAAACTCAGCGAAGCGGCATAAGCCGCGCCTTCCAAACCAAACGGCGGAATCAGCAACGCGCTTAAAACAGCATTCGCCAAGGCGCCACATCCAATACCTTTAGCGGCGTCCCGCTCATGCCCGGTCATCATCAGCAATAGGCCTACCGAACCCATTGCCGCATTGACTAATTGCCCGATGCACAAAACAACCAGTGCCATTTGCCCGCGCGCGAATTCGGCACCGGCCAACTTCAAAACCGGCGTGCCGAACAGCATAAGAAACAGTGTCAGGGGCAGAGACAAAAACAAAAGGGCGCGGGCACTTTTCGTCACGGTGTTTTGCAACCCTTGAATATTGCCCATAGTATAAAGACTGGCCGCCGATGGTGCCAAAACCGCGTTGACCGCCGTGACAACCAGGCCAATCACACCCGAAAGCCATTTTGCCATCGCATAAATGCCTGCTACCTCCACGCCTTTCAAGGCGCCCAGCAGCAACATATCCACCTGGGCATAGGTAACATGCAACAAGCTCAGCGTGAAAAGCGGCCAGGCGCTTTGCTTCCAGAGAGAAGTTTCACTTTGCGGCTCGATTTGCATTTGCGCAGGCAACTTAGCTTGTAAAACCCAGGCGCCAATGCCAAAAGCAACAATAGTGGCCACAATATTCAACCCCATCGCGCTTTGTGGCGTTAAACGCCCGCCAAGCCACCAATGAAGCGCACCAATAAATGTTAAAAGTAACAGCGGCTGCACAAGGGTTTCGGGCCACAAGCCACTAACCACTTCACGAAAACCACGCAAAACCGCCTGACGCAAGCGCGCCAAAGCCATAATGGGCACCAAAACTAAAGCCACTAAAAACGTGGCGCGATTCTGCAAGGGCGCATTTTGCAATACAAACCATGCCCCGATTGCAACTACAAGGGCGATGACGCTTCCCACCAACAAAACCGTGCGCCCGGCCCAGGCTAAAATGCCGCGCGCCAAAGGCCATGAATTATGCGTGGCGTAAACCGCTGTTTGCCGCACTATCAAGGTATCCAGGCCAAATAGTGCTGGTGTGATGAGAAACGTTACCCAGGCCATCGCATAAGCGTAAGCGCCGTAAGCGTTGCTGCCTAACAGGCGCGCTAACACGATGCTGATAACAAAGGAAAGACCCGCAAAACTCGCCGTTAGAACAAAGGTGCCCAGAGCGCCCCTGGCCGAGCGGCTTTGCATCTGATTTTTGGCGGCTTGAATTCCCCTCGCGCGCAATGTGTTAATCATGCGAGGCGGCAACTCCCGGCGGCGCGACGCATAACTTATCGGCGAAGTAGTCACGCAAGGCGTGGGCTATTACATCGTGCCCGTGCGCGTTGATATGCCCTGTCCAGGGCAGCGTATTCATAAAGCCAAAAGGCGGCTTGCCGGTTTTTTGATAATCCTCGGCCAGACGCTCTCGCATGGCGATCACAGGAATTTGCAAATCACGACAAGATTGCATTAATTCGCGTTCTTCAAGAGTCACCGGTTTTAGGTTTGCATTGCCGGCATCGGCTGCCGGCATATGAACTATGACTAAGTTCGGATACTTTTCGCGCAACTGTCGCAGCGTCCAATTCATCGAACGTGCTATCATCTCAGGATTCTTCATGTTGGCATAAGCCGCGCGTTGAAGTGCATTGCCTTTGGCTGCCGCGCGTTCGGCGGCGCCTTCGCCATTGGCATCGCCGCCACCTCCGACACCATTCATTAGTTGCCAACGGCTAAAGCTCCAATCGAATAAAGCCAAATCACGAATGTGCAACTTCCGCAAAATTTGATAGCCGCGCCCACGACTTTCGCCTTGCCATTTGGTGACGATTTTGAAGTTATTACCCTCCGGCTCATAACGCATTTCATGGATTGGACTAAAGGTAAGTTTCCAACGGTCATCTTCTACGAAAACTACTGTCCAATCGGGCTGGAATAATTCTTTATATTCGTCCGCCAAAGCTACATGAAAAGCGGGCGTTGCCCCCACCCGTCCACCATTTACAACGCGCACGCGGCAATTTTTGTCACTTGCACCGGGCGTTTCATCCAACAGAATTTGCAAGCGCACAGGCAGCGTTTTGTCCAAGTCCATCTGGCGCGCTTCGATGTTGGAATCGCCTAAAACTAAAACACGCAGTTCATCTTTGGGCTTATTTTCAAGCGGCCCTTCGCGGAAACCATATTCGTTGTAAACCACATGGCCGCGCCCTTCAGTTGTGCTCATGCCACGCGCGTTTTTCGGCAGCCAACCTAAAGCTTCGACATGATCCGAAACAATCGGCACGGTAAAAAAGACGCGCAGCAGCACTTCCCATAAGATGAGGCTGACAATAAGCGCCCCGCTGAGTTGGAAGAGAGATTTAACGAATTTTTTCATGGGAAAATGGCGTTACAAGTATAAAAGCCCCGTCAGCGAAATGCTGGCGAGGCTTCGGTTTGATTAGTAAATACACTTTTCAGGGCGCGCTGGCTGGAGAAACGCGTTTCTTTTCCTGCTCTTGAAGAAACGAGGCAATGGGATTTTCGGCTTTGCCGTCGAGAAATTCCAAAAACTGATTGGCCCGATGAATTGAGCCATCAGCCGCTTTAAAAACACGACAGATCTGCAAGGCGCCATCAGGCTTGGTCGGATTGTCTTTCATCAAGCGCCGTGCGATGTTCATCGCATGGGCGTAATCTTCTTGGGCTAAAAGCAAGCCAATGGCTTCTTTGGCTTTGGTGAGATTGAGCGCTTTGCCGTCTTCTAAATTGATTGGCGTGCGCGCTAAGTGCTCTTTGAAAAGTTTTTCGTCCAGTGTCGGCAAGGCGATGTCGCTCAGAGGATTCTTCGAGTTTGCTTCGGCGTTCGCTTCTTGCAATTGGGAGAAAATGCGAATCTTAGGATACTCTTCTTTCTCCCCCCATACGCGGCCCAGAGAGGTCGTGGCGCGGGCGAGGGCCTCTTTATCGAAAGCCGCCATGATGTAGTGCAGCTTGGCCCATGACTGCGCCTCATCCACACGCTTTTCTTTGAGCAGGCGCGGAATCAGCGCATTATACAGCCAGCCATCGCGCCAATCGCCCTGTCCCTGTTCTTTGTCATCCCATAAAGCCGGAATGTGATTGAGCGTCTTAAGCAGCAAAGGAATAGCTTTTTCGCTTTGCCCCAGTGCGTCATGGGCGTCGCTGGCATGACGCACACAGGTGGCGGCGTAGGCTACCAGCCACTCTTCCCAGCTTTGCCCACCCCGCACAATTGAAAACCAGTTATCATCCATCAGCTTAACGGTTTCCTCATACTTCTTGAGCGAATTGAGCGTATTGGCTTTATGTTCAAGCAGCCAGACAATGGCCGGGTCATCGCTGTATTTCTTGATGGCCCAGTCATCTATCTCCAACACTTTATCGCTTTGCCCCAGTTTCTTATGCGCCTCAGCCACATTGACCGTCAGCTTAATGGCGACCAGCGGCAGCATCTTGGGACGGCTATCGTAGAGCTTTTGATAGGATTCGATAATTTGCTGTGGCGTGGCCTTTTGCTCTTTGAGTTGCTTTTCCAGGGCATTAAACGCGCCCCAATCATCCAACTGGCCCGGTGGCAAAGCGGCGGGAGGTTGGGCAAAAGCGAAGAGAGATAACACTACAGTAAAAAGCGTAGCAAAACAAAAGCGTTGTAAAAACATGACTTCTCCTAAAGATGGGGTCAATCTTCCAATTCAATAGTTCATTGTGGTGATCTACAACTACAAGCGCCCACGCTATGATAGCGTGGGCGCTTGAAACGCAGAACATCAAACATATCAAGTTTCAAGCGGACCACAAGTAGAATTATGGTATTGGGTTTTTAGCTTTTCAAGATAAGTTGCAAGACGAGCTTCTTGTGCTATTTTTGCACTTACTTCTGCCTCGGCAGTATCTAACGCATCCTTACTTCTCTCCAAGGCTTGCAGTTTTTCATTGGCATCTTTTTCTGCCTTTACTTGAGCATCAAGGTCTTTTTGCAAGGCAACTTGAGCATTATCCACTGCAAATGCCAACAGAGCTTCACTTTCGAGAGCTTTGACCAAAGCGTCCCGCAGAATTTCTATTTCATTACAAGTTGCGCCAGGCGGTGGATTCTGTAGCTTATCCCGTGCATCTTGTGTCTTCGCTTGCGCTGCGGTATGGTTTGCCTTCATTGCGTCTACGAGGTTCCTTGCGGTTCTGACTGCCTGCGCGGCCGCGCCTGTGGCAGCGCTTGCTGTATTGTGAGCACTTTGTGCCGCGTCTCTCGCCGCTCGCTTCTCATCTCTTGCTTGCTGTGCTGTAGCAAGCGCAGTTCGGGCATCTTGCAAGGCTTGATAGGCTTGATTGATCTCTAACCTCAAAGCATCACACATGGATAGAGTTTCAATATTTCTAAAAAACCGACGGTTTGTGTCATGCTGCGGCCAATGTAATAGCCGGCGAGGACTGGGAGGATAAGCAAATGTGCCTGAGAAGTTCATATCCTTAACTTTGGCCCCGTTTACAATCTGTTTCGGTTGCGAGGCAAGAGTCCTTTCAGCCCACTTTAGTAATTCATCGGTTTTCTGCATTACTTCTTTTGCTTGTTGGTCTAATTTTCGACTCTTTTCTCGGTCTGCTTGATCCTCGATATGCAGTGCAAGACTCTTTTCCCAGTATTCCTGACGTTCCTGGTCCCGCTCCAGCCAACTCCAATTAAGGTCCAAAGACAGAGTAAGAGATTCTCTTTCCAACTGGTTGAGTTTTCCATCCTCCTTGGGCTTGGCTTTGATTTGAGCAACAAGATGTGCGTTGCGCAAAGCAGTGTTCGCCCATCCAATCCGATTGATGAATACCTCAGATTTCAACAAATTTAAGTATTGACTGCGGTCATGAGCAGTTAGAACTTTAGTCGCACCAGCCACTCCTTTCAATTGCTTGTGAGCCGCTGTTGAGGCAGCGTAAATGGCTTGCTGGGCGTTCCACAACTTCTCGGCAATAGATTTGAATTTCTCTCGCGTGGATTTATCAGACGCCATCTGCTGGGCGGGAGTTAGATTCTGCTCTTTAGCTCGCT
>DASWNL010000268.1:0-18325 GCA_036399215.1 Abditibacteriaceae bacterium | reverse complement strand
GTGACGACTGCTTCGGGTTACCGCCAGGAATGGGAAGAAAATTGGCGCACTGATGCCGCTATGGCAGTTTTGGCACGCGGTGGCGCCTTGCTCTCGACTGGAAACGACTTTGAAGAGTTGCGCGGCGTTATTGGCGCCATTGCCTGCAAAGCAGTGCGTGCCGAGCAGGCGCGTCTGATTTTTGAAGGGGAAGAATATGACACGCTTTGTGATAAAAATACCCCTTCGCTAAGTGTCCCTCTGCCACACCGCACAACTGAAGCCGATAATGCAAGGCATTTGCCGGGCTTGCCCCGTGGCGGTATTCTCTGGGCACGCCGTGCCACAGGCAGCGAACCATTTAAGCCACGAGATGCGGCCTTACTGGCAACGATTGCCGAGCAGGCTTCCCTTGCGCTGGCGAACTTAGAGTATTATGAGTTGCTGCGCGGTGAAATCGAGCTAGCTGATGAGAACCTGGTTCGCATTAATGCGCTTTTGGCTGAGCAAGGCACCAAACTGACGGCGGCTGTGGAAGGTATTCCCACAGCGCTAATCATGAGCAATGAAAACGGTGATGTTATCTTTTGCAACTCGGCCTGCACTTCAGTTTTGCGAGATGCTATGCCGCCGTTGGGCGTCAATTTGATCTCGCATCTGCGCGATTGCCAGTTGCCGGAGATGGCTGTAATCTGCGAAAAGGCTTTATCTTTAGAGCACAGAAACCAGGAAGTTGATAGTGAGCACTGGCGTTGTGAGAGTAACCGGGTGATAACAAGTGAAAACGGTGCGGCTTTGTCTCATGTCATTTTTGAAGCACTGTTAACCCCTCTGCGCGGCGAAGGTGAATTTTTGGGTTTGATGCTATCAGTGGCTGATGTTACTGCGCAACGCGATGTGGATTTGATGAAAAGCGAGTTCGTCTCCTTTGTTGCACACGAACTGCGCTCGCCTTTGACCAGTATTTTAGGCTATGCCTCTTTGTTACAAACCTCTGGTGACCGAATTGACAAAGAAAACCGAAACAACATGACTGCCGCCATCACACGTCAGGGCACGCGCCTCAACCGCCTGATTGGCGAACTATTGGATATTTCGCGTATCGAGTCGGGTAAGGCACTTGATTTACAGATTGCATCGCTGGATTTGGCCGCATTATGTCGCGAAGTCGTAGAAGAGCAAAGCGTCGCCCTCGCTGGCCGTAAGAATTACGAATTGCTGTTCGATGGCCCGGAGCATCTGGTAGTGCAGGGCGATAGTGATCGCTTGGAGCAGGTGTTGGTGAATTTGATTTCCAATGCGGTGAAATATTCACCTGATGGTGGGCGCATTTTTGTGGAATTGGAAGATAAAGGTCATGCAGTAGTCATGAGAATCAAGGACAGTGGCATGGGCATGACTTCTGAACAGGTCACGTCGTTATTTCAAAAATACTATCGCACCCCCGATGCCAGGCGGCGGGGCATTAAAGGCACTGGCCTGGGCCTCTACTTAGTGCATCAGCTTATCGAAGCGCATGAGGGAACTATCGAGGTGCAAAGTGCTCCAATGCAGGGCACAACCTTTACTATCACATTGCCACAGAACAACAATTAGCAGAGACCATTTCAAATAGAAAGCCCGCTACAACATTGTATGTCGTAGCGGGCTTTTATGTTGGCAAGGCTTACAGACTATTATGAGCCGTTGCTTATGGTGAAGTTAACCTCTGGTGAATAACCAGGTGTGCCTTTGTTATCCGTTGCTGTTACGCGCAGGGTGTAATTGGTGGGCACCAAAGTCGGTAACGCTAAGCTCCAGCTATACAAACCAGTGGCGAGCACCTCATTTTGCGCGGGCGAATAAGTAATCGTCCAGTTGTTGCCACCGGCCCAGTAACCGGCAGGAGCGAATTGGCTCGCGGCGCGGAACAAGCGAACTGTGTTTTTCACCACAGGAGCGCCGTTACTAGTCGTTGTGCCATAAGCAGAGGGCGGACGGATAAACGAACTGTAGGTTTTGGACACTGGCGCGATGACACGCACAATCGCGCCCGCCGCACCGATGGTGAAGGTGATGTCAGGACTGGCGGCTGTATTGCCAGCTTTGTCGGTCGCTGCAGCACGGAAACTGTAAGTTCCAATTTGCAGCGGCGGGAAGTTGATAGACCAGTTAGTGGTTCCCGCAGCTACAATCTCGTTGGCAGAAGTGTAAGTTGACGTCCAGTTGTTGCCACCGGCCCAGTAAGCAGCAGGTGTTGTGCCTCTGGCAGCGCGGAACAGGCGACCTGTAACACGTAATAACCCTGAACCAGTATCCGTAGCCGTGCCTGTGGCCTGAGCCAGCGAAGCATAATTGCGTCCCGGCAATGGTTGCGTCACCTTAACCGTTGGAAACCCGGAATCAAGAAGCCCCCGGAAGGTTGTGGTAGTAACCGGTGCAAACTCTACGATGACATTTTGGAAAGCCGGCGTAAAGGCATAACTTTTCGCCACTGGCCTGATGTTGTAAGTTCCCGCCGGCACGCTATTGAAAACGAACCGCCCATCAGCGTTAGTCACAGCGACAGCCGGGTCTCCATTGCCGGTTCGTTCGATGCGAACGCCGCCCATAGGCTGGCTGTTCGTATTGA
Source organism: Abditibacteriaceae bacterium (assembly GCA_036399215.1). GTDB lineage: Bacteria > Armatimonadota > Abditibacteriia > Abditibacteriales > Abditibacteriaceae > DASWNL01. The sequence continues at coordinate 15,735 of DASWNL010000268.1, read as the reverse complement.
TCACGCGCCCACTGATGGTTACGCCCTGAACCGCTATGAAGTCCACATTCAATATATCGGCATTACGCACCGTGACGCTGCGCGAAGCCGGCGTGAAGGTGAAGCCGGGCCGCGAGGGCACCACGAAGAACGTGCCGTTGGGCACAGCGGACAAGGTATATTCGCCGTTGAGATTGGTTATTGCCGTTACCGTGCCGCCGCCACGCGAAACGCGCACATTGTTGATGGGCGTGCCGTTTACCGTTGTAATGCGGCCTTTAACGGCAAAACCCGTAACGCCAGTGAAGTTCACATTTTCAACACTGGTGGTGTTCAGCGTTACAGTGCGCGAAAGCGGCGTGAATTGGGCGTTCGTCAAGACGGGCGTAATGGTGTAAGTCGCGGATGGCAGGCCGGCAAAACTATATATGCCGTTAGCATCGGTTGTGACGCTGATTGGCGCGGGAACCGTTCCCGACTGCGCCGCGCCACTGCGCTTGACCGTCACGTTTGACAACGGAGCACCTGTTGTTGACGTAACCGTGCCGCTGATGCTATAACCGGCTACTGCCGTGAAGTTGATATTCGCCAGGTCGCCGCCATTCAGTGTCACACGCCGTGAAAGCGGCGTAAATGAATGACCGGCCAGGCTGGGTGTAATCGTGTAAGTGCCATCAATCGCTGGCGGCAGGGTATATTTGCCAGCGCTATCCGTAGTGGCAGTTGCCGAAGCAAGGCCGCCGCCTGTGCGCGTGATACGCACACCCGCTAAAGGATTGCCACCCTTGGTGACTACGCCGCTGATGGTGTAAGTCGGCTTCGTGGGCGAAATAATGGTGATGTTGGTGTTGACATCCTCAATTTCGCCGCGCGCCGTCACTGCAAGAGCACGGAAGTCATAGATGCCGCCGGGAATGCTGATTGGATTGAACGGCAGCGTATATTGTCCATTGGCATCGGGCGTGGTGTCTGAACCAATGGTCACCCACGGTAAGCGGAAGGTTAGACCCCAGGTAACCAGAGTGCCGGTATCGGGACCAGAACGGTCTTGAATAATCAGTTTGTAAGTGCCGGCGAAGTTCTTACCGATGAGAGCCGGTAAAGAAATATCACGCACGAAGTTTGGCTCGTTAAGCGTGGGATCATCAAGAATCACGATTTGCGTGCCATCAGGCGTTACAAGAGTAATTTTTACGTCGCCAATGAATTGATGGTTTAGTTCCAAATGCAAGGTTGCATCTTCAGCGAGGCCGCCACCGGGGATAACTAACTCGCTCGTAACCGTTGCAAGGTCGGGAATGAAAAGATTTAGAGGCGAAGCCGTGCTGCCATTGTTAAAGGTAGCGGCTTTGCCGCGCCGCTGGAAATCCACGCGCTGAATTACACCAACGCTGGTGCCCTGCGCCAGCAAATCTATTGGTGCGTTGATAGTTTCGTCGTTTGCCGGGCGCACTAAGATAATGTTAGGCTCCGGGATAACGATATTAAAATGCACATCCTGTTGCATAGAGCCGGGCGCGATGGCTACGGCGCGCACATCATAAACGCCAGGCGGTGTCTGGCTAATGGGCCAGGTCGCTTGCCACTCTCCTGATGCTGCATCCGGGCGAACCGCCGAAGCGATCAAAACCCAGGGCTTAATCGTAAGCCCCCACGAAACCAGAGTGCCGTTGCCGATAGGATCAAAGGCAGCATCTATGGTATCGCTGATTTCCAACTTCCAGATGCCCGATAGTGGCGAACCACCAGCGTTTACCTGCACGGTAAGATTTAAGCTGTTGCCAAAAATCGGCACAGACTGCGGATAAACCACATGCCTTTTGCCATCAGGCGCAATCAGGGAAATTGATAAATCCTGCACGCGGGGATGGTTGACATTGACTCGCACAGTTACGGTGGCTACGGTGCCGGTGGCTGCAATAGGCAAGCTATCCGTCACCAAACTGGGGCCGTTATCATCGGCATCAGGAATGTTCAAGAGCGGCTGGCGGTTGAAATCCAGGGGGTCGCCGGTGCGCTCAAAATCCACGCGCTGCACAACACTATCATTCGCTGTCGTAGCACGCATGAGATAAGTGCTCGCGTTGATGGTGGTATTGCTGGGAGGATCAATCAACGTAACTCTGGGAATAGCCTGAGCGATGAAGTTGACGCCGGTAACATCGGTTCCACCAATAAACACATTGCGGAAAGGTGGCGTAAATGTAAAATTCGGATGACTGGGCACTACTTGTGTTGTGCCGGAAGGCACGCCATTGAGGGTGTAAGTCCCATCGGCTGCTGTCATGGTGACAACGCCAAAAGAAGTAGCATTGACGATAACACCGGCCACCGGCGTGCCGTCTGACTCGGTAATAATACCGCTTATCGAGAAAGTTGGGCCAACAACAATGCTGCTCAGGCCTGCAAAAGCATCAACGCGCCCCGAACCGTATCTATCGTTGTGCCCATTAGCATCATAAACCACGCCGCCTACTTTATCGGCGGTCGTCTGCATTTTTGTGACAACCTGGCTGTATGTCATGCCGGGGTCGCGCGAAAGTAATAATGCCGCCACACCGGCAGCAACCGGAGTCGCCGCACTGGTGCCGATAAAACGATCAAAGCCGTTAACCGGTGTATAATTGCCCGTTACGTAACCTGCTGCGCCCATGCGGTCGGTGGTTACCAAACCCGTGTTATCGCCGCCAGGCGCCACAATATCAAGAGAAGTCCCGAAATCAGAATAACTGGCTTTGCCGTCACGGTTATCAGTAGAGCCAACAGCGACAACTCTGGGATAGGACGCATAACCATCACTGTCCATGTTTTCATTGCCGTTACCTGCCGCAAAGAGAACGACGCAACCTTTGCCACCGCGACCGCTTGTCGTCGCAAAATCAATGGCGTCTTTGGTGGTTGCGGGCAACAATTGGCTCGGATCAGTGGCCGGGACATTATCGGGCGGCCCCCAGCTATTGCTGATGACATCCGCACCATTATTGGCCGCCCACATGAAAGCCTCAGCTTCATCGGCAATGGTGGCGCCGAAAGTAATGAGGCGAATCGGCATGATACGGCAATTGGGTGCCACACCGGCGCTACCCAGGCTGTTGTTAATCGAAGCCAAAGCCAAGCCCGTGCAAGCCGTGCCATGATTATCGCCAACGCCAGGACGGGCATCGTTATCGTCATCCACCACATCACGGGGCGAGACAATACGACCAGCGAAATCTTCATGGTCTTGGTCAACGCCATCATCAACGATGGCAACCGTAATCTGGGGGCTGCCAATAGTCAAATCCCACGCCTCAGGAGCGTTAATGTCGGCATCTGCCACACCGCCATTTTGGGCGGTATTATTTAAGTGATCGGCCTGCCCAAATAAAGGATCATTGGGCATCAGGCGCTTTTTCTTGGGCCAGATAAAGTTGGGATAGGCCCATTTTACTTCGGCCCTCTGACGCAAGAGATTAGAAGCAGTAATTGCTGACGTATTGGTATTTACAAAGAGATGATAAGCATTAGGCGATTGTGGCCCCAGAGGGGAGCCAAGAGTGCCGCCGACGCTTAAAGCCACCTGTTGAGCCGTTACCGAAGAAACGCCGGGCTGGAAGCGCACTAAAACATCGTCGCTTTCTACAATCGGCGGCAAACCGGCATTATTAAAAACGCGCACGACGCGCTTGGTGCCGTTCAACGCCATTAATGCAGCATCGGTCTTTACAGAAGGAAATAAAACAATGCGTTGCCGCGCGTAAATCTTGCCGTTGCCGCCAGCCTGGGCTACCGATTCAAGCGATACGTTCGTCGCAACTTGAACCCCGCTCCACTGAGACGAAACGGTCAAGTTGACCGGAGCCGTATCAAAATAAACCGTCTGATTGGTCGGATAATCCGCTTGCGCTGGCAAAGCTGTCATCGCCGAACCAAAGATTGCCAGCAGGAACAGAATAACCAGCCCTAAACGCTGTAAAGCGCCTGAAACAACATTAGAAGCAGCAAAAGGAACGCGCCCACTCCAAAGTGACCACAAATTCATAACAAAATCCTTCCCAACAATTGTCTATAATTGACACGGAATTTCGAGAGAGTGTAACGTCTCGGCCCACGCCAAGTGCCATCTTTAATTGTCACCTGGACAAAATTAAGAGAGTCAGGCGCAATCTGAAATGAAAAACCGTGTGTAGATGACTAATCTTTAGCACCGAGCTTGATAACTGTTGATAAGCAACGCCACGGGAATGTTCCCATTGCCACAATTCATAAAGACGCGGTGTTGACGGAAATTTTACCAGACCAGTCAAGTTTCACCATCGCCAGGAGATATTTAACTCTCTTGTAAAAGTTGAAGAATTGTGAACAACCGTTATATGCCCAAATTTCACTCTTCTAAAACGGCGGTTACCACATGGCGAAAAGTGCTGGCGGGCTTGGTGCAGGTGATGAGAGTGAGGTGCGCCTTCCCATCGTTAATGGGAGCGATGACGGAGAGATCAGTTTGCGCTACTTGGGTGGAAGTGAGCACCCGATAAGAATAAACCCGGCGTGGAGTATGCAATTCAATCAATGAACCGGCCCATAATTGATCGAGACTGCCAAACCACGCACCGAAAATGTTGCTGTGCGCGGCCATAACACAGTTTCCAGGCTGTCCTGGCGCCACCGATTGGGGATCATGCCCCGGCCCGCGTTGTAAGGCGCCGTCATGCATTCCCTGTAGCACCACGGCATCAAGACTGATGTCGGGAATAACGATGCGCGTAGGCGGAAAGGGCGCGTAATTTATATTTTTGGCGGGCAAAACAACTTTTTTAGCGGGTGAAAGAGAAGTAGAATCTGTTTTTTTCGGAGTAGAAGCCGTTTTTTTCGAGCGCACGGGTCGGGGAGTTTTTGAAGTTTGTTGGGTAGATTGCTCCCATCCGGCGCGCAAGGTTCGCTGGCTCCACCAACCATAGGCGCTTTGCCCGACTGGCCACAACATAAGCAAAATGCCGGCAAAAAGTAAAAGGAATAATGCGCCGCGCACCAACGGCTTTGCACGAGAAGACATGGAAAGTTTTAAGTAGCTTTTAAAGAAAATCAAAGACAAAAAGGCCGGCGCGAGAAAGTCTGAAAACAGTTTGCCTCGCGCCGGCGTGCTTGCGTCACTTAGATGTTATTAGAAGATGGTAATCGAACCAATTGATAAAATGCGACTTAACGACTTTAGCGCATTTTCTTGAGGCCCAGCATAGCGCCGCCGGCAGTCATGGCGCCAACCAAAGCCATCAAAAGCGGTGCGCCGCCAGTAGCCGGCAAATTTTCTTCGGTGCTGATTGCTACACCTTCAGCCTCGATTCCGGTGCCATCGGCGGGCATAATCGCTTCGGTGGTTGTGGTAGTTGTAGTGGTTGTGCCGGCTTCTGAACCGCCGGGGGCGCCGGTTGGGGCACCGCTCGGTGAGCCGGTTGGCGAACCGGATTGGGCCATTGCGACACCGCTCCACAACAAAGCGCCACTTAAGGCCAGCATACGGGTGATCTTGATAATCATGGTTTCCTCCTGGAAATTTTACTGAAAACTGCTCGTCAAAGTTGTGAGTAGTTTGTCAAAGATGGCGTTAACGCGCAAAGGGGCGATTTGTCAAGACTTTTATTAGTGCCCGGTTGCAAGGTTCTCGTCACGAATTGCAAGATGCAGGCCGTTAGCGAAATGTGGACAATTAGAAGGATTACTTTCAATTGATTTAGTCAAAGGAAGCTTCCGCAATTTTCGGTTTTCGATCTTCATCTTCTAATAGCCGCTGGTTCGCTTTAGGCGCACTCTTTTTTTGCGTTTTGGCGGCTTCGCTTTGTTGGAAAAGCGCTGTTCCAATCCGTGATTTGTGGGCGGACGATGCCGCTGCGCGCGAAGTGGCCCGTCAGGTATTTTTTCATTTGCGCCCACAGCGCGTGCTGGCCGGGTTATTAGTTGGCGCCATCCTGGCCAGTTCGGGCGCGGCTTTGCAAGCCGTCTTTCGCAATCCCCTGGCTGAACCGTATTTGCTGGGCATTTCCGCAGGCGGCGCCCTGGGCGCGGCTATAGCCGTCGCTTTGAAACTGCCCCAGTGGGGCGGATTTACGGCGCAGGTGCCCTTAGCGTTCGTAGGCGCTTTAGGTGCTTCGACAATGGTTTACCGGCTCGGCCAACCACGCGGCGATTTCGCTTTTGGCTTCGACCGCGCGGGCTTATTGCTCTGCGGGGTAGCACTTTCGGCTTTTTTATCGGCCCTGATGGCTTTAGTCGTGACTTTGTCCAATCCACTGTTAGCACAGCAGATTACCTTTTGGATGCTTGGCGACCTGACGCGTGCTGAATGGCCGGAAATTCGGGTGCTGGCGATAGTTTTGGTAACAGGCACAGCCTTGTTTTTAACTGCCGGGCGCGATATTGATGCTTTGCAAGTGGGTGACGAAGAAGCGGCCAGCTTAGGTGTCGAAGTGAAGCAGGTTCATCGTCGTCTTATGATTGCCGCTTCTCTAATGAGCGCTGCGGCAGTAGCTGCAACAGGTCTGATTGGCTTTGTCGGCTTGCTGGCACCGCACTTGATGCGGCCCCTTTTCGGGACGAGGGTGCGGGCCTTATTTCCAGCGGCGGCCATTGGCGGGGCCACGCTGCTCATGTTGTGCGATACCTTGGCGCGCTCGGCTCTGCCTCCGCTGGAAATTCCCGTTGGCATCATTACATCGCTACTGGGCGTGCCCTTGTTTCTCTGGTTGGCGCGCAAACAATTTTGAATGCTTGCTCTTTCTTCTATTTGTGCCGGTTATGGCGAAAAAACGGTCTTGCATAATGTTTCGCTGCGCGTAAATCCAGGCGAAGTGGCCTGTGTTATCGGGCCGAATGGCTGTGGTAAATCCACGTTGCTGCGCTGCGCGGCGGGCTTGCTGCGGCCTCAAAGTGGAAGCGTCGAAATCGGCGGCGATGTCTTTGTTTTAGAAGCGCGCGAACGGGCGCGGCGCGTGGCGCTTTTGCCTCAACATTTTGAAGGCGGGCGCGATTTATTGGTGGAAGAGATGGTTTTGCTGGGTCGCACGCCGCATTTGCCTCCTTATGGCGCGCCATCTCAAAAAGACTATGAAATTGCGCGCGGCGCTTTAGAAAATGTCGGCGCAACTCAGTTTTCAAAGCGCCATATTGGTGAACTATCCGGTGGCGAACGCCAGCGCGTGCTTTTGGCGCGCGCTCTAACACAACAACCGCAAGTTTTGCTTTTGGATGAGCCGATCTCCAGCCTTGATATTCGCTTTCAATGCGAAATTCTCGATTTAGTGCGACGTTTAACCAGGAGTGAGAACCTGGCTGTCGTCGCGGTTTTACACCAGATTAATTTAGCTTCGGCCATTGCTGATACTATGTTGCTCTTAAACGAAGGCAATGTTGTAGCCGAGGGCGCACCGGAAGCAGTAATGACGCAGGAAAATCTCGAAGCTGTTTATCAAACGCCGCTGCGCATTGCGCCGCACCCGCAAAGTGGCCGTCCGCAAGCGCAGATGATGTGGAATTTTCACACTTAAGGTGCTTGTTACAGATAAAGTTTTTGAGCTTCGTCGGCGTGCGCAGCGATAACTAATGGTGGCAGTTATTGAGGAAAGTCAGAGGGAACAACGCCCTGAATAATTTGCAGCGGCACTTCGGAGAAGTCAGCTTGCGGAGCCTGGATTTGCAGCAGGGCCAGCATCACCGGCCAGTGGGTTGTTAGCACATGTCCCCCCGACAAAACATAGTCAAAGGTCATCTCGCCAAAACGGTTAGCCGGGCCATCTGCTCGTGATGAGCGATAAAGCTGTAGCATAGTTTTCGCCGGAACCGTTCCATTAGCCCCAGTTCTGGACTCGACTTTTACGACGTCCACAAGCACTATCTCTTGATAAGGAATGGTTTTCTTGCTCATCACACCGGGAAAAACCAGACCGTCCTTCTCGAAAATGATCTGGCCTGTCCACTTGCTTCCAAATACCGCCGGGAGAGCCGGCAAAGGCGTCGCCGAGGCTGGCTGGATGAGGGGCCGCTCGCGGTTAGCCTTCTGAATCATGATGATGCCGCCCACAGCTATGGCGATAAGAATCAGGCCCTTTATGTGGTAAGGAAGAGGCACCAGCACCCCAAAGGCCGGAAAACCCAGTCCTAATATCCACATCCAGACTTTTGCCTGCGGGGTCAGATAAGCATTCACCGGAAGTTGTCTGGGTTGAGGAACAGCGGATGTGGAGTATCTTTCGCTGGCCGGTGTCGTTTTTGGTGTGGACGGCGTGTTCTCGTTCATAATTTCTACCTCCCTTTGATTGCCTACATTATAGCTAAATCACAACGCGGCTATGACTGCATGTTGCTGTTGATATTGAGTGTCATTGCCCGGCGTGGAACACGATACAGCGTTTAGCCGGTCGCGGTGCCGCGAATACCCCAATGCCACTTAAACTAACGCCCTGCGGCGCGTTGGCGTGGGCGGCAGAGTGCGCTTTATCATGCTCGGTCTGCGATTGGGGACTTGGTTATAATTTCCGAAGTGATGCGGCGACTACTTCTTTTATCCGGCTTGATTTTAGCGGGTTGTTCTTCGCCGCCATCTTCGCCGGACAATTCAAAAACGATTTCCGCCGTTTCTTCTCAACCTCAAGATGATTTGGGCCGTGAAATCAAACTCTCTAACACGCCGCAGCGTGTGATTTCACTCGCTCCGGGCGTGACCGAAACAATTTTTGCGCTGGGCGCGGGCAATAAACTCATAGCGCGTGACCACAGCGCGGATTTTCCACCCGAAGCGAAAAAATTGCCTGTCGTGGCCGATTTTAACGGGCCGTTCTTTGAGAAAGTCGTCGCGCAGCGGCCCGATTTTCTCATTCAACAGGGTGAAACCTATGATGCGGCGCGCGTAGAACTGTGGCAGCGCAAATGCGGCACACCTGTGGCTCTTTTGCAGCCTAAATCCATCAAAGAAGTGCAAAACGGCATCGAAAAAACCGCCTCTTGGCTGGGTGTGCCGGAAAAAGCCGAATCTATCATCCAGGCCTTTCCCGCCCCCGCCAAACCGAAAAGCATTTCGGTCTTTTTTGAAATAGGTCGCCAGCCTTTGTGGACGATGGGAAGCGACACCTTTATTGGCGACGCGCTAACGCATTTGGGTTATCGCAATGTGGCAAATATTCGCGGTTATAAAGCCTTTAGCATTGAAAGCCTGGCCAAAGCGAATCCTGATTTTTACATCGTCACGTCAGCCAAGCCGGATAAAGCCAAAACCCTGCGCGAATTGCGCGCGATTCCTGCTCTGCGCAACTTAAAATGTATCAAGCAAGGCAAAGTTGTTGTGCTGACCGCCGATTGGATTCTGCGTCCCGGCCCACGACTGGCACAAGGCCTGAGGGAAATTCAAAGACAAATTGGGAAATAAGTGGTGAGGTCGTGTGGTAGTAAGGTGGTGATTTCACAACCGCACAACCGCACAACCTCAGCACCCAAAACGGAGTTTTTATATGTGTGGCATTGTTGGCTATATCGGAGATAAATCGGCGACAGCCGTGTTGATTGTTGGACTGACGAAATTGGAATACAGAGGCTACGATTCCGCCGGTGTGGCGATTGTCAATGGTAAAGGCGTGCAGTTGCGCCGTGCTGTTGGCAAGTTAAAGGCACTGGAAGATTCATTAAACGAAAACCCCATTGACGGGCACATCGGCATCGCGCACACGCGCTGGGCTACGCACGGCGAACCGAATGAAACCAATTCGCATCCGCACCGCGATGCAACCGACACCGTTTTTGTCTGCCATAACGGCATCATCGAAAACTACGCCGAACTGCGCCGCGAATTGCAAGAGCAGGGCGTGGAATTTCGTTCGCAAACCGACACTGAAGTGCTACCCAATTTGATTAAGCGCGCCTATGACCAGTGCGGCGATTTGCCACAGGCTGTTAGGCAAGCACTTTCCAAAGTGCGCGGCGCTTATGCGATTTCAGTGTTGCACAAAGGCGTGCCCGAAATGTTGGTTGCGGCAAGACAGGCCTCACCTCTTATTATCGGTTTAGGTGAAGGAGAAAACTTCTGCGCTTCTGATGTGCCGGCCATTCTAAACAAAACGCGGCGCGTGATTTTTCTTGATGATGGCGAGATGGCGGTCTTACGCGCCGATGAAGTAGAAGTCTGCGACATAGACGATGGCAAAGTGCGCCACAAATCCATCGCGCACATCGAATGGTCAGCCGAACAGGCCGAAAAAGGCTCCTGGCCGCATTTCATGCTCAAGGAAATTCACGAGCAACCGCAAGTCATTAAAAATCTCTTAGCGCGTTACACCAATGAGCGTGGTGAAGTGGTGCTGAATGACATCGGACTTTCCGATGAACAACTGCGCAGCGTGAAGCGCATTTTTATTCAAGCCTGCGGCACCAGTTGGCATTCGGGCCTTATCGGCAAACTTTTGCTCGAACGTTTGGGCATGATTGCCGTGGACGTGGACACCAGCAGCGAATTTCGCTATCGCAACGTGGCCGAACACGCACGCGGCGCGATTCTGCACGATGACACCTTAGTTATTGGCATCTCGCAAAGCGGCGAAACCGCTGACACCAAGGCCGGCCTTGAAGAAGCTAAAACGCGCGGCCTCAAAGTGCTTTCGATTGTCAATGTGGTCGGTAGTGCCATTGCCCGCTTGGCAGATGGCGTAATTTACACCAACGCCGGCCCGGAAATTAGCGTAGCCTCCACCAAAGCCTTTACCGCGCAAATCGGCGCCTTGTATTTGCTGAGTTTAAAACTGGGTCAGGTGCATGGACTTGTTGACGAAGACCGCATGAAGCGTCGTCTCGAACGTCTGGCGCAACTACCAAAAATGCTTGAAGAAATCTTAGCTGATGACAGCGCCATTCGCGCTGTTGCTGAGAAGTATCACAAGTCCGAACACGCACTTTTTATCGGACGTGGCTATGGTTATCCCAGCGCTTTGGAAGGCGCGTTGAAACTCAAAGAGATTTCTTACATCCACGCCGAAGGCTATTCAGCGGGCGAATTAAAACATGGCCCCTTGGCTTTAATTGACGAAAAGATGCCCGTTGTCGCCATCGCCAATGCGCGGCGCGGTAGTGTGGTTTACGAGAAGATTCTCTCCAACATGCAGGAAGTCAAAGCCCGCAAAGGCCAGATCATCGCCATCGCCGATGCTGACGACCATGAAATCGCCGACAAGGCCGATTTCGTGATTCCCGTTCCCGAAGTAACGGAAAGTCTCTCTCCCTTTGTCACCGCCATTCCGTTGCAAATGCTGGCCTACCACATCGCCGTCCTGCGCGGCTTCGACGTTGACCAACCAAGAAACTTAGCCAAGAGCGTGACGGTGGAGTAGGAAAATGTGACATTAAAAAGCCACGGGTGATATTTGCCCGTGGCTTTTGCTTTTGCCTGCTACACTTGGTCGCATTCCATTTTATCTAATAGCGAGTTACTTTCTTATGTCCAAAGAAATTCAAAAATTATCTGATGAAAATGCTGCATCTTTTGCACTTGCCAAAATAGGCTTAAGCGATAGGCAAAGTCGTGCCGCGACAGGGTTGCGTTACACGCTCAGTTGGTTGAAGGAATTCGGCTCAGAACAGATAAAGCAAATACCTATTTATGGGCCAGCAGTTGCCGCTACGGTTTCAGTTATCGAAAAAGCCTCTGATGAAGAAGCGGACGCAGAAATAGAAAATATGATTGAGCGATTGCTTGGCATTGGTCAGCAAACGAATGATGACATGAGAGCGCTCAATGCCATTGTCGGGTTGTTATTTTCGGCGGTGATTGAGCAAGGTAGCGCGCTTTCTGCGTTGACTGCAAGTTTTGAATCTTGTGCTTTGCCACCTGCGGAAGCCGCGCAAGAAATCGCTTTGGCCGCTTATCGCAATCGCGTGGCCCGTGCTTATCATTATGCGGAGTATCGCGGCATTGAACCTGGCTCAGAGCGTGTGGCCTCGTTACCATTGGATGATGTTTACGTGGTGCCACGGCTTAAAGTAGAGCAATCACGAGCGATAGATCACGAACGCGAACAAGATTTAATTGCACGATTGCACAATCGTGACTTGACAGACGAGGAAAAGGCACGTTGTGAGTTGGAGTATTTGCGCCTTGTTGGTGAAAGATGGCATCCCGGCGGCAAAAGCGAGGAAAGCGGATTATCATTAGGCGAGGCGCTACACAAATCGCATCATGCCGTTGTGAAAGGCACGCCTGGTGCTGGAAAAAGCACCTTGATTCGCTATGTGGCGCGGGCCTGTGTGGCGGGTGAAAACACGATAGAGACTTTACGATGGATGGCCGATTTTACGCCGGTTGTGCTACCTTTAGCGGCCTTTGCTGAAGCGCGCCGCCAGCCTGAAAACCATCACTTGCCGTTGCTCGGCTTTTTGAAGATGAAAATGCGCGACTTAGGCGGCGCGGCGTTGGAAACGGCACTAACAAGGGAACTGGAGGCAGGTCGTGTTTTAGTTTTGCTGGATGGAGTAGATGAAATTCCCGAAGATGACCGCGAATTAGCGGTGCGCTCTATAGATGATTTCCTGTTGGATTTTGAAAGCAATCGCGTGCTGGTTACATCGCGACCTTATGGTTATGTGCGATTGGCGGGTGAAGTGTCGCACTTCGATTTGCCGCACTTTTCGCCGGAGCAAGTAGAAGAGTTTGTAGTGAAGTGGCAACGCGCTTTTGAGCGCAGTTTAAAGCCAGACGCGCCCGATTGGGATAAAGCCGCTACAGAAGCACAGGAAACCTTAAAAGAAATTCGCTCGAACCCACGCGTTGCCGACTTAGCAACTAATCCGTTGCTGCTGGTGGTAATTTCGCTAATCCGGCACGGCAACATTAAATTACCTGAAAAGCGCGTTGAGCTTTACCAGGCGGCTGTGCGAACCTTGATGGGGTCGTGGAACAAATTTCGGGCACTGGCCGCGCGTGAGGTGGGCGGCACCGAATTACCTTTTAGCCGCTTGCTTTCGACCTGGGCGGCTGTCGCGCATTGGATGCGCCGCGATGAATCGACAGTGGTGCGCCGCGCCAGATTGCAAAACCAGTTGGAGAAAGTGCTGCGCGAAAAGCAATATGATGACAACGCTGATGCCGCCGCTACAGCGGAAAGTTATCTGGATGCAGCGGCCAACCGCGCCGGATTATTGGAAGAACGTGGCCCCGATTATTTTGCATTCTGGCATCCGACTTTTGAAGAGTTCTTAGCAGCACATGATATGGTGAAACCCGCCTCACGCGCCGTCGAAAAATTACTGCCGCGCCGCGATGATGCTCGTTGGCGCGAAGTGATTTTGCTGGCAGTGGGCATCATTGGTGTGCTAAACGGCGACGAAGAAACCGCTGGAGAAATAGTCGAAGCTATAGCCTTTGAAGATAACGGCCCGTTGGAAGAATTACTTTATCCGCATTTGCGCTTGGCTGCTGCCTGTGTTACCGATGATGCCGGTGTGCCGCGTCATGTCTCCGAGAAAATCATCTTCACATTGGCGCAAGTTATCCACGAATTACCGTATGCACCACTAACCACAGCCTTCATTCAAACTGCGGGTGCTCTGCCCAATTTGCGTCCTGCACCTGCTACCATTAATGTTCTGGCGCCATTGGCAAAACAAGGAGATTGGGAAGTTGCAATAGAAGCAACACGCCTCATTAGTAACGCAGCGCCAAAAAACATAACAGCCCGTCAATTGTGTGGGGATTTGTTAAACGATGCACATAGCGAGGTATCTCTGTTAGCTGCCTTTGGCTTGGCGCGTTGTGGCAATTGGAGCACTGAGGTGTGGCAAGGGCTTAATTATCTTTGGGATGATGAAACCTTGGTTGAAATTGAACCAGCCGAACGTAAATGGCTTTTGGGTGCTCCATCCGCAGCCGTAGACAGCCTTCGTTTGCTACTGCAAAGCGAAGATGAAGATTTACGCTATAATGCGGCGTTTTGGTTGCATGAAATGGAGAAAGCCGATGAGCGGGTTGTGCAAGTGCTCTTGCCGTTACTGACAAGTGAGAACATTCCGTTACGCTTCAAGGCTGCGATGTTGCTGCACCAAATGAGCGAAGCGTATGAACAAGTCATTCAGACTCTAATTGCAGGGCTGGCAAGCGAAAACGAGGCTATTCGAGGCGAAACAGAAGACTTATTATATGAAGTAGATAATGCTGACGAGAGAGTGGTAACTGTTCTTATTTCGCACTTAGCGAGTAAGGATGCTTCCACTCGTTATTGGGCCGCAAGTTGGCTGCACCAAATAGGGAAAACCAATGAGCAATCAATTGAGGTGCTTTTAGCTTTATTGACAGATGAAAATAACAAATTACGTTATCAAGCTGCGCATCAGTTACATCACATGGGGAAAGCCAATGTCTTAACATCTGAGACCTTAATTTCGTGGCTGGCTACTGGAAATGATGCTTTGAGTAATTTCGCTGTGCATTTGCTGAAAGAGATAAGCACAACCGATGAACGAGTTGTGGAAGGTCTTTACTCATTACTAAATAGCGAGGATGAGAATTTACGCTATCGTGTTGCAAGTCTGCTGCACCAGATGGGTAAAGCAGATGGCAGTGTGGTGGAAGCACTCCTATCTTTACTAACCGATAGAACCGGTATTATATGGTATCAAGCTTTAGGGTTATTGCGAACAATGGACAAAGTTGATGAGAAGGTGATAGACATACTTTTTACTGCCTTGCTGAGCGGGGAGACCTATTTACGTTATCACGCTGCGTATTTATTGAACACTTTGGAGAAAGCTGATGAGCGGGTAATCAAAACGCTTTTCCCAATGTTATCGGATGAGGATTTTTTTGTTCGTTATCGCGCAGCCAATTTGTTACAAGAAGTGGGTAAAGCAGATGAACAAGTCATAGAGGCTTTCCTTAAAGCTGCTGGAGTCGATACAACAAAGGTGCTCCCATTGTGCCAGAAGATTCTGGATGAGCAACCACTCACTTCACAGGATGTTAATTGCTTGCGGGATGTAGTTTTATGGCAAGCAAGTGCTACAAATGAACAAAACAATGCTCGCCAATGGTTGTTTACTTGGGCTTATGGTCAGTTAGAAGAGCAAGAAGCTCTTTTTCATGATTAGGTTAGCTGGGCTGTGCCATAAAATTCCGCGTTGCTTTTCTATTCATTTCGGGGGCGGCCTGATTGTTTGAATTGGGCGGCGCCGCGTGGGGCCGAAGGGTGCGGGGGCAGGCTGTAGCGATAGGAGCGGCGCATTAAACAGAGCAAGCGGCCCAGTAAGAGCGGTTCGTCGTAGGGATAAGTTATGTAATCGTCGGCGCCGGTATTGAGGCATTGAATGTGATATTGCATCTCAAGGCGCGGCGTCAGGTAGATTAAAGGGATGGTCGAACTCTCGCGCAGTTTTTCGCAGAACTTGAGGCCGGTTGTGCCGGCGAGGGTATCACCGACAATCAAAAGCTGCGGATGCCAAGCGCGCATCTGGTCGAAGGCGGCTTCTTCACTCAAGACACGGCGAGGATCAAGCCTTTCCACTTTTTTCAGTGTGTTAAGCACGTTTTGCCCGATAGCTTCGCCCTCTTCGACAAGCAGAATGCGCGCCGGGGCGCGGCGCTCCATAGCAGCAGGCTGGGCGTCGGGCAGGGAATGATACGGCGAAGCTTTGGGCGGGAGGGTGGAAAGTGTCATGGCATTAGACCTTGAACTTGTCATGCCATGAAGCGCAACGCTTTTGAGCCACGTTCTTTTTCTTGTTGACGATTCGCCCTCGCTCTGCCATGCTCAAATCGCA
>DASWNL010000267.1:0-1939 GCA_036399215.1 Abditibacteriaceae bacterium | reverse complement strand
GCAAAATTCATATCGCCAAGGAAAATTCGCAAGCGACCGTGGTATGGAATCCCTGGATTCAAAAGGCCGCTGCCCTGCCCGATTTCGGCGATGATGAATGGACGAAAATGGTCTGTATCGAAACCTGCAATGTGAATAATTGTGAAGTTGAAGTTCAACCCGGCCAGAGCCATATCATGACAGCTAAAATTGAAGTGGAAACTCTTTGATCGAGACGCCATTAAGGAGATGTCATGAATTTATTCAAAGCAAAATCGTTAGTTGCCGTTATGTTGTGTGCTTCTATCAGCGCAGCTTTTACGAGCGCAGCCTTGGCGCAGGATGACGTAGCCAAACTCAACGACGAATTCGACAATGAAGCCACAGCCAATCAATGGCGGCGCGTCGAACAGGTCGAGGGCTGGAATAACAACCAACTTGAAATCTTTGACATCAACAAAATCTATCCCGGCCAGTGCGCCATGATGCCTTACACCAGTTCGTGGTATCAGGACTGGCGCGGCGTATTGCTCTTCAAGCCTATTAAAGGTGATTTCGTCATCACGACGAAAGTAAAAGTCACGGGCCGTGATGGCGTAAGCGCGCCCAAATCCCGTTTCTCCTTAGCGGGCCTGATGATTCGCGCACCGCGCAATATCACGCCGCAAACCTGGCAACCCGGCGGCGAAAATTATGTTTTCGTGTCCTTAGGCGCTTCGCTGAATCCCGGCGTTTACTCCTTTGAATACAAAACCACTCGCAACAGCAAATCGGATTTAAAGTTTGGCGAAACCAACGTCAACGAAGCGCAACTGCAAATCGCGCGCATCGGCGCGACCACCATTTTAGCGGTCAAACCCGCACAAGGCCCATGGCGCGTCTTAGGACGTTTTGATCGTCCTGACCTTCCCGAAGAGTTGCAGGCCGGCATGACTGCTTATACGGATTGGCCGGGCGTTGAAAAAGTGCCGCCGCGTCAGCATAATGCTACGGTCATTCGTGGCGGCAATCCCGACTTGGGTGCGCTTTACGATTATGTGCGTTTTGCGCGGCCCCGCGTGCCGCAAGAACTGCAAGGCCGCAATTTAGCCAGTGCCAACGAAGTTTCGGATGCCGAGTTGCTGCGCTTTTTGGGCGATGCCGCCACCGGCACCGGCGGGAATAATGCTCCAACTGCCGTGCCCGGTTTTGCAACAGGTGCGGCAGCAACAGGTGCAGCCAAACAATGAAATTTTATCGCTGGTTTTTCGTCTTTTTTGTTTTTGCAGTTTCCGCTTCGGCTCAAACACCACACCCTGAACAAAACCAGGTTTTACCCGGCATTGATGTTTTAGCGGCGCGCAACTTCGACATCTTGCGCGGCAAGAAAATTGGCCTGGTCACCAATCAAACCGGACGCTCTCGCGATGGCCGCGCCACCATTGATATTTTGCGCCGCGCGCCGGGAGTAAAATTGATGGCGCTTTACGCGCCCGAACATGGAGTGCGCGGTGAGATCGCGGCGGGCGCGCATGTAAAAACCTATCGCGATAAGATCACCGGCCTGCCGGTTTATTCACTTTATGGCTCAACGCGCAGGCCGACCTCATCCATGCTGCGCGGCGTGCAGGTTTTGGTCTTCGATATTCAAGACATAGGCGCGCGTTCTTATACGTTCATCGCTACGCTTGGCGAATGCTTGACAGCCTGCGCCCAACGCAAAATTCCCCTGGTGGTTTTAGACCGGCCTAACCCCATCGGCAATGTTATCGAAGGCAATATCGCGCAGGATTTTTCGTTCGTCTGCCCCTTTCCTATTCCCTACCGGCACGGCCTGACCATGGGCGAAATGGCACGATGGATCAATGCTAAACGCGGCGGCAAAGCCAAACTCACCGTCGTGCCGATGCAAAATTATCAACGTCGTTCTACATGGGACGATACCGGTTTACCCTGGATGAAGACCAGTCCGAACATTCCG
>DASWNL010000266.1:0-7836 GCA_036399215.1 Abditibacteriaceae bacterium | reverse complement strand
AGTTTTGCCCAGGAGTTGCCGCAATTTGATTTCACGCAGCCTGAAAGCGTTCTTGGGTGGCAAGCGGCGCATGACATTTCAAAAATTGCAGCCACGCCTGAAGGTTTGGAAGTTTCAATAAACGGTAATGACCCCTATTTCATCGGCCCGGCGCGCGATTATCCGGCGAATACGCCGCTATGGATGACAATTCGCTTGAAGTCGGAGCAGGAAGGCAGCGCGCAGGTTTTTTATTGGACACAAGCGCCGGGTGAAGAAAAATCGGTGCGTTTTTCTGTATTGGCGAATCAATGGGTCGAAAAGCGAATTCCCCTGCCGGTATTGGAAGCAAATACGCGTTTGCGTATTGACCCACCGGGCACAGCCGGACGCATGACCATTTCATCGCTGCGTTTTGCGCCGCGCACTTTATTGAAAGAACCACAATGGCCTCGCCCAGATGCGCCCAATTTTCAAGGCGAAGCAGTTGTATTAAAAAGTGGCAATCTAACACTAAAAACAAATTACAGGTTTGGGCAGTTTGCTCTCGATCTTAATGGAAAAAACTTAGCGATTGGCTTCAACCGTCCACAAATCGGCTACATCATCGCGGACAAGGTGCGTTGGATAGATTTCTCACAGGCAGTGCCAAGTAAGATTAGCAGGCAAATTGGCAATGCGTTGGTGATTAGTAATTCAAAAACCGACGAAGCGGGTGCATCTTGGCGGTGGCAACAGAGTTTCAAAGCGGGCAAAGTGCCAGGCACAATCGAAGTGGAATCCACAGTCACTGTCAATCAAGACCGCGATGTCGTTTTCTTGCCGATGCTGGTTATTTTCCCCGGCGCCGGTTCGTTTGGGCAAAGCAAAAGGCAAGCGATTTTTCCGGGCCTGGAATATCTGGATAACGAGCCAGGCAGCAGCGAAGCCGATATTATCGGCCCTGAATCAAAGCGTCAGGTGCCTGATTCCAAAAAAATCACCCTGCCCATGATGGCGGTGCAAAACGGCGATAGCTATATTGGCCTGGCCTGGAAAGACGACCCTCAAAATCCCGATAAATGGAGTGCGCTTTTCGATTCGCCGGATCGTATTTTCAATTCGAGCGGGCACGTCATGGGCCTTTTGTTTCCCGGTTCGGATGGAGAAAACCGCGTTGAAGGCAGTCTTTTGCCTTATCAGTCAGAAACCTTAAAAGCGAATAAGCCTTTAACTTTAAACGCTGTGATTTTCGGCGGTAAAGGGCAAAGTGCTGTTGATGCGGTGAAGCATTTTGTGGCATGGAACGGCTTGCCAGCCTTGCCCGCATCCGGCACATTTGAAGATTACAACGCATTAGCCTCTTCTGGCTGGCTCGATTCGAGAATCCGCGAAGGCGATTTGTTTCGGCACGCTTTCTGGCCGGGATTTGCACCAAAAACAGCCACCGATGCGCCGCTGTTGATGGAATGGTTGGCGAATCAAAATTCGCCCGAAGCGGCGCGCTTGCGCCAGACCGCGCAAAGCGCTTTAGCGCAGGTAAAACCGGAGAACTATAACGAAACTAATGTTTCGCATATTACTTATCCTGTTGCGGCGTTGGTTTACGGCGGCGTTGAAGCTAATGCCGAACGTGCTGCACAAAATGCCCGCGACTTATTAAATCATTTTGAAGCCGATGGCAGCGTTCGTTATCAAAAGCGGCCCAATGGCGAAGATTACGGGAAAACACATTTCGCGCCCGATGCCAACGGCTTAACGGCGCAAGTCGTATGGAGCCTTTTGGAAAACGCCGTCTTTTCTGGTGAGCCAGGATTAATTAACACGGCTCTCGAAAAACTGCGCGCCTTAGACAAATTCAAAAACACCGTGCCGCGTGGTGCGCAAACCTGGGAAGTTCCCTTGCACACGCCGGATATTTTGGCTTCGGCGCATTTAGTGCGCGCTTATGTGCGCGGCTATGAACTGACTGGTGATAAGCACTTTTTAGAAATGGCGCGCTACTGGGCCTGGACAGGGGTGCCGTTTATCTACTTGCGAAATCCAACTTCCAAACCTGTTGGCCCTTACAGCACGATTGCTGTTTTAGGCGCGACGGCTTGGCAAGCGCCTGTTTGGTTTGGTCAACCCGTGCAATGGTGCGGTCTGGTTTATGCTGATGCGCTTTATCAACTACTGCCCCATGACCCCGGCGGCCCCTGGAAGAGGTTAGCCGATGGCATTACTGTCGCGGGAATCCAACACACCTGGACGCAAGGCGACAAAGAGCGGCAAGGACTTTTGCCTGATTACTATTTGCTGCGCCCACAAGTGAGCGCCGGCCCGGCTATCAACCCCGGCACATTACAGGTTAATGCCGTGCGCTTGTTTAATAAGCCAGCGCTGTATGATTTTCGCTCCCTGCGCCAGAGCAGATTATTAGTTCATGCACCGGGCGCTATCAGCGACATCCGAGACAGCGCCAGGCGCGCCCGCTTCAAAGTCAGTGGTTGGCCGCAAAAGTCATATTTCGTATTAATCAACGGCTTGAAAAAATCACCGCAAATCCGCATCAACGGCCAGGTGATAGCACTAACCGCGCCGCATCAATTTCATGTGGAAAAAGGCCGCTTGATTCTGCAATTGCAAAGCACTTCTACTGTTGAAATCTCAAACGTGCCTTAGAAGAACGCGCTATTTGAAATCCGCTGTATCAGGGTCGGCGCCCAGGCGGGTGCCGTTGTCCATTGCATCAATCTGCTGCACGTCATCTTCCGTTAATTCAAAATCGAATAAGTCAATGTTTTCCTGAATGCGCTCTGCATTGACCGATTTGGGAATAACGATGAAACCGTTCTGAACGTGCCAGCGCAGCACGATTTGCGCCGGTGTCTTGCTGTATTTTTGCGCGAGACCGCTGATTAATTCATTCTCTAAAATTTCGCCGCCACGCATGATAGGGCTATACGATTCGATAATGATGCTATGCGGCGCGCAGTAATCGCGGGTTTCGCGTTGAGTCAGCATCGGGTGCAATTCGATCTGGTTGACGGCGGGCACAATTTCAGACTCTGCTAATAGCGTGTCCAAATGCGCCGGCTTGAAGTTGGATACTCCAATCGAGCGGGCGCGGCCATCGGCATAAATCTTCTCTAATGCTTTCCATGCCTGGGTAAATTTACCTTCCATCGGCAAGGGCCAATGGATGAGATACAAATCTACATAATCGGTATCCAGTTTTTGCAGGCTTTCATCAAAGGCGCGCAGAGCCGCATCGTATTCGTGATGCGCGTTCCACAACTTGGTGGTGAGAAAAATCTCTTCGCGCGGCACGCCGCTGTTTTTCATGGCTGTGCCAACGCCCTTTTCGTTGCCGTAAATGGCGGCGGTATCTATCAAGCGATAGCCACTTTCCAGCGCGGATTGCACGGCGTTTTCAACTTCCGCGCCTTCGGCAGCTTGCCAGACGCCTAAGCCGACCTGAGGAATGTTTAGGCCGTTATTCAATGTAATGTTTGGAATTTGGTTCTGGGTCATAATCAAGAATCTCCAGTGGTCAGAGTGCGAGTTCATTGCCGCAATTTTATGCAGCGGTGCAACCTGTTTCTGTCAAAATGGAAATCATGAAAATACGGCTTGGTGTTTTGTTGGTTCTTATCTTTGCGTGCGCTTTTTTGCAGGCGCAGCCGCCGATTCATAAGCCGCTGGTCTGGTCGGTCAAAGCCGGCAACCCAATGGTTTTCGAAAAGCCGCGCGATTGGAGCGGACATTTAAGTGCTGTCACCTTCTCGCCCGATGGAACCATTCTGGCAACCGGCGGCGGTAGTTGGGGAAGAGAAAATACGCCGCAGGGTGGCTCGATTTGGCTATGGAACGCGCAAATCGGCGCGTCGCAGGGCGAACTAAGCGGCCATAAAGACATTGTGCAAGCCATCGCTTTTTCGCCGGATGGTCGGCTTTTGGCCTCGCAAAGTCAGGACGGTGCGCTGTTTTTGTGGGATACCAAAACGAGCAATTTGCGGCATCGTTTGGCGGCGGGCTACGCAGGAAACAAAAAGCCTGACCTTGCTCAATCTCTGGCACAGCCGCGCTTGGTTTTGGGCGCCTGGTCGCCCGACAGCAAAACCTTAGCAACTTATGAATGGAAGTTCGATGTAGGAAGCGAGCCGCCAAACTATGCCCATAGCATTAAATTGTTTGATGCGAACACCGGGCAACTCATCAGAAGTTTTACTCCACGTCCCAGTATGCTTTCCAAAATGGCCTGGACAGGCGACGGCAAAAATTTAATCATTAGCACGCAAACCATCAAAGACGGCAATCCCGAAGAAAGCGCCGTCGAAACCATAGATGGGCAAAGCGGAGCTGTCCTGCGCCGTTTGGCGGTCAATCGAGGCGTTTACCAGAGCGTGGCCGCGTTTAGCTCGGATAGTCGTTATGCTTTGGTGTCTTTCAGGAATGAGACCAATGGCGAGGCACCTGCAACGCAAACTGTGCATTTGTGGGACTTGCAAGACGACCGCGCCGTGTGGACTAAAACAGTGCCCAAGGATGCGATGTGGCCTGCTGCTTTTACGCGCGATGGAAAAACTTTAGTGGCTGATAACGGCGATGGTGGAATTGCCTTTTACGACGCTCTGACCGGCATGGCGCAGCGAGAATTGCCGTCCAGTAGTTGTAATGACCTTGGCAGCCTGGCCTTAGCGCCAGATGCGCGTCGTATCGCTTTTGTGGAAGAGGCGATGGGAATCATTTATCTGTGGAATCTTGAGGCGCCGATTCCCAGTCCGCGTTTTGCCTCGCAAACTGTGCTGCGCGAGTTACACAACGTGCGCGCTTTGCAGTGGCGTGGCGATGAAATGCACGTGATTACCGAAGTCAGCGATTGGGGAAAGGATTTGCGCACCGGGCAAGAACTGCGCATCGACACCTGGAATGCCGCCACCGGCCAGGTCAAAAGGCGCGTCATTGCCGAAAAACGCTTAATGAGTGACGCGGCGCTCTCGCCGGATGGTGCCCTGTTGGCCGTAGAACTGGGCACGCAGCCGCAACCGGCTTTGTTCAAAAGTGAAGGCATAGGCCTTTACGATTTGCAGGCCGGAAAACTATTGCGCCTTTTGCCCGAAAAATACGGCCTTTCGGGCCTGGCCTGGTCTCCCGATAGTAAAACGCTCGCGACGAGTGTTCATGAGGGTGATATAACGCTGTGGAACGCGCAAAGCGGCGAAAAGCAGCGCGTCCTGCGAACCGAGGCAATATCTATCGCCTGGTCGCCTGATGGCAAAACTTTAGCTGCCGGCGGTGCGGATGGCATCGTGCAGTTCTTCAATAGCCAAACCGGGCGCGAAGAAGACGAGTGGCAAACCAAAGGCGCCGTGCAAAGGTTGGCCTGGTCGCCTGATGGAAAGAAGTTAGCCCTGGGTGTCACCATGCAAGAACGAAATCAGGCCGGCACTTCAACAGTGCGAGTGTGGGATGTAGAAATGGGCCGCGAGATGCGCGCTTTGGGCGTTGCGCGCGTCTTGCAACACTTGCACTGGACGCCGGATAGCAGCGCCATCGCCGTTTCAGGTCGTGCCGACATAAACCGCGCCGATAAAGGCCAACTGCGCGTCTGGGATGCTGCAAACGGTGCCGAACTTATAGCCCTGGATGAACGCTGCGGCCTGGAAGATTTCGCTTTCTCACCCGATGGAACTCGTCTGGCTGCCCACGCCTGGAATCGCCTGCGTGTATGGCAGTTGAAATGAAACGAAAGATAATTTACTGCCAGGCTTCATTAAAGAAACCGGCTTCAACGATTTTTCCCGGCCAACGCGGGCCGGGCGCTTCTCGCAAATCTACAATCGCCCAGTCCGGCAGTTTGGGAGTTTGCAAAGCGTTGTTGCCGTAGCCATCGGCGCGAAAATCAATGCCGCTGTTTAAAACCACATAACGCTGCGGATTCAATGGATTGGGAAAAACCAAAATTGGCGCGTGATGCGTGGCATCATAACTTTGCCCGCGAAAGACTATCTGCTTGTCATTCCATTGCAACGGCAGTTTCTTGATGATGCGCGCTAAAAACGCATTCGATGAAGGGTCGCCCCATAGAATTAAATTCTTGTTTTTAATGTCACCTTCGGTCAGCGCCGTATCGTTTCTAATCGGTGCATCACCTCTGTAAACATCGCGCCATAGTTTGGCGGCATAACCAATTTCACCGTTTACCCAATTGCCGATGGTGGCGTTTAAAGGCTGGCTTGTCGGGCGCACAAAGACAAAGCTATCCATAAACGCATCATCAACCGGGCCGGTTAAGCCGGGGCGTTTGGCAAGGCCGGAAAACTCTTTGACGCGGCGCCATGTGCCATTTTGCCTGGCAAAGCGTGGCGGTTCATTAAAGCGAAACGTGAGTCGTTGCCCATCCAAAATAACAACCAAAGGCCGCACATTATTGAATGAAAGCGCGGTCACGTTTTTAGTGTCGGCAACAATGGTTTTATCATCGGCAAAGCGCGCTTTCACATCGGCGCGTTTCCAGTGTTCTTCCATGCCTTCAATGCGCACCCAGGCCGATTCAGGATAGCGCAAGGTGTAGGTCGTTAAATGCACTTCGCGCGGCAACTTTTCACGGCCTTTATCGAGCAGTTGTTCAATACGCGTCGTTAAAGTCTTTTGCGTTTCGGGATGATATTTGTGGCCGGTTTGCGGGCCAATTAAGTGTTCCAGTTTCAAGCCTTCGGCTTCGAGGGCCGTTGTCATTATGTCGGCGGCTTGCTTTTGCCCATCAATTTCGCCGCTGTAAGCTACGGTTGGCACATTAAACAGATTAGCCGCGTAGTTTGTGGCGTCATACCAGGCCCATAGTTTTTGTTCCCACGGCGGGCGCACTTCTTTGCCGGGCGCTAAGGCTTTGGTGAAAGCGGCTGTTTCCGCGAAACCCGCGCCGGGTGCGGCTCCACACCACAGGCCGGAATAATGCGTGGCTAAATGCCAGGCGCTGCCGCCACCCATTGAAAAGCCACCAACCATGATGCGTTGCGGGTCAACCTGGTAATCGCTGCGCACCGCGTCAAGCGCTTCAAAAACATCGGTTTCGCCCGCAAATTTGGTGGCGTTGCAAAAGCGCCCGTAGGGCACCAAAATGAGGGTATTAGCCGGTGTAATCTGCGGTGGGCCGCTTTTGCGCTCTTGAAGAAACGCCAACTCGGTGCGCTTTTCGCCGCGCCCCAAAAGCCAAACCATCAGACGATTATTGGTGACGCGCGCCTTTTCCGGCACCACCAAGCCATAAGGCTGAACCGAACCATCAATTTTGGAGCGATAGCCCCGCACTACCAAGCCCGTTGCTTCGAGCCACGGCGCTTGATGCAAACGCAACTGCCCGGCGCGCTCATGACCTTCGCGCAGCAATTTGCGCGCGAAGTCAATTTCTTTAGGTGAGAAGAACTCGTTATAACGCAGCGCCCAATCTACGGCCTTGTGGAAAATCTCCACATCCGGCAAGCGCTCTCGCAAACGCGGTTGTGTTGCCAGTTCTATTGTCAGAACGTCGATTTCGCGTCGCAAAGCAGCGGCACCATCCGTTAATTCGGCGCGGTTGGTTTGCGATAATTCAATGCCCGGCGGCGGAATTTGTTTGGGTGGTGATTGAGCGAAAACGTTTGTTGAAAAAGCGAGCAGGAAAACGACAACGGCGCGGGAAAGAGAATGATGTATGAACATAGAAATCAATTCAATAAAACGTCGTGAATTATGCGCGTGGCACATCAGGAATCGGTGGAAGTGAATCCACGGCAACACTTTGGCGTTTAAGGGTTTTTACGCGCCAGTAAGCCCCTGTCATTATAAGCGGTAAGGTTAGGTATATGGAAAGAAAGACGTATTGGGCACCCATGGTTGGTGGAAATCGCCATA
>DASWNL010000265.1:0-4493 GCA_036399215.1 Abditibacteriaceae bacterium | reverse complement strand
GGTTGTTCGGTTGTTGGTTCATGCGAGTGATTCTTGTCGGTCGGGTCTTTTTTATTGCGCGCGGCGGCGCGGGTTGATTCCAGAGCAGCAGCGGCTTCGGCGCCGGCTAAAATAATTTGCGACGAAAAGTAAATCCATAGCAAGGTCAAAACCACGCCGGCGACGCTGCCATAAGTTGTTTCATAACGGCTTAAGTTGCCTAAAAATGCGCTAAAAATCCACTTTGCCCCTTCCCAGAGCACGGCAGCTACCAAAGCAGCGAATAAAACAATACGGCGCTGTTGTTTGGTTTCGCGATGCGGCAAAAAACGGTAAATCATCCAAAACATTAGCAGCGTTAAAAGCCATGCCACGAAACGCCCGATACCATCGTAAAACGAAATGTCGAGGCGCACATTCTCGCTGATAATCGAAGGCAGGTAATGCTCCAAACTTTGCAAAATTCGCAGCGCAAACGTTGCCAGAGTCGAAAGCAACCATAAAGCCCCGGCTCCCAAAAATGTGCTCCACAAAACTCTTTGGTGGCCCCAAAAGGAGCGCGGCGTGGTTTCGGGCCAGACAATATTTAGCACGACAGCCAGAGTATCGAAATAAGCTCGCCCACTCCACAACAGCGGCACGACAGCCAATAGGCCAACAACTGTCGGGTCGCTGCGTCCGGCCAAACCCGTAACAACGTGTGTTAGTTCACGCGAAATCTCATTGCCCGCCGCGCCAGGGAAAAAGTCTTGCACCCAGTTTTGCAAACCGGCTTGCACCGAGGTAACAACTTGAGGCCGTCCCGCCAAGAATTTCGCCAGCAATAAAAGCGCCGCGATGGTCACAGGAAACAGCGACAACAAACCGAAAAAAGCCAGCGCCGCCGCGAAAAGCGGGCATTGGTCATCGTTCCATTTGGTAACGAATTTCCAGCCGAAGTGCGCCGCCCACGCCAGACGCGGATGTTTGCTCAAAAAAGGATGGGCCGCTTCGGGCAAGGGTTCAAGCAGAGCGTTCATAAGAAGGATGAAGGATGAAGGATGAAGGATGAAGGATGAAGAACAAAAGTCTGATCTACGACTTTCATCCCTCCGCCTTCATCCTGCATCCCTCAAGGACGGCGTAACGATGACATCCATTTTGACATCATGCGCTTCGCACGGCACTTCGTCCACCATTTGGCAACCAAAAGCGATGCCGATTTTGAGGGAGTGTTGAAAATTCGCCAACGCCCGATCATACCATCCCCCGCCAAAACCAAGTCGGCGCCCTTGCTTATCAAAAGCCAGGCCGGGGACTAAGAAAACAGTGTCTTGAGGCACAAGTTGAGGCACAAGCACAGCGGTATTTTGCGGTTCGCGCACGCCGAAGTTTCCAGGTGCTACGTTTTCCAAGTTATCTAAGGGCGCAAAGCCCTCGCTGCGCGGTGCATAAACAAGGGTGCCGCGCTTTAATAGCCACACGATGAAATTATCTATATCCACTTCCTCGTTATTTGACAGATAGACCGCCACATTCTGCCAGTCTTGCTGCAAGCAAAGTTCGCGCAAATGAAGGGTAACTTTTTTTGATTCGGTGATGCGCGTCTCAGGGGACATTGCTTTGCGCCGCGCACGCATCTGTTGTCGTAACTCTGGCTTATTCATGGCGTTTTCGCTGTAAATTGCAGTTAAGAGGCGCTTATGTTATGATTTTGGCAGTGCATAACTGCGGCACAAAATATTTTGATGACAAGCGCAGTTTTATCTTCTCGCCGTGTATTTTGAACCGAAAGCGCCTGGGCGCCTTCGGTTTTTTGTTACCCGGCGAAAGAATATTTTAAGAATTAATTTTTGGAGGCGGCACAAATGGCTCAAGAAACAAAAGGCGAAAACGCTCTTATCCTCGTCGCAGGCGCGCCCACGACGGTTACTAATGCCACCATCGCCGGCATCATTGATGAAGCCGGGCAGGGTAATCATCTTTTAGATATTTTCGGCGCACCTACGGGCATAGGAAATTTATTAGATGGAAAATTGATTGACTTAGGCGCGCAAAAGCGCAAGGTCATCGAAGGCTTGCGCCGCACGCCCGGTTCGGTTTTAGCGGGTCGGCCTCGTCAACTGGGCGACGGCGATGCAGCGACTTTGATAGGCACATTACGCCAGCGCGAAATCGGCACTATCTTTTTGCTGGGCGGCTTGCCTGCTGTGAGACTGCTGCAATTTTTCAACGATGCCGCGCCTAAAGCCAATTATCCTCTCAGCGTTTTAGCGGTGCCGCTTTCCTCGGAAAACGAAGTGGAAGCGGGCGATCACACGCCGGGTTATGGCAGCGCCGCGCGCTTTGCCGCTGGTGCCGCACGCGATGCCGCTTTTGCCGCATCATCCGGTGAAGAACCGTTACTTGTTATTGAATATCTGGGCGCGCAATGTGGCTGGCTGGCTGCGGCAACGGCGTTGGGCCGCGACGAATCACGCCCGGCGCCGCACGCCATTTTAGTGCCCGAAAAAGCTGTTAATCTCGACCAATTAGTAGACGAACTGCGCCGCGCTTACTTGAAATACGATTATGCTGTTGTCGTCACCACGCAAGGCGCCAAAGCCACAGACGGCACGCCTCTGGATGGCGCGAATTTGCTGAATATCCTGCAAGAGCGCTTGAATCTTGCGGGCCGTTTGGATAAGCCCGGCAGCCTTGCGCAAACCACACAATCCGCTTTAGCCCGTGCCGATGGCGATGAAGCCTACAACATGGGCAGCCTCGCCGTTCGTCTTTCGGAAGATGGCTGCTCCGGCTATTTGATGACAGTGCAGCGCGACCCGCACGCAGATCGCGGCGATAAGGGCTATCGCTCACTCGAAGGCACCGCGCGTCTTGACCAGGTGCCCGCCACGCCGCGGCTGTTGCCCGATAACTATCTCAACGAACACGGCACTAATGTCACCGATGCCTTCACCGACTGGTGCCGCCCCCTTATTGGTGGTGCCTTACCGGAATACACATCACTGGGTTAGTTTCTAATTCACCACAAAGACACAAAGGGCACAGAGTTTATTTTCTCTGTGCCCTTTGTGATTGATTAAACAACCCGAAAAGTTACGCTATCACTTTCGTCATCATAAATCACATAGCGTGGTCTTTCATCTCCATCACGGCTATAACCAACAGCGCCAACACAAATTAAATAACGATCATCCAAAGCTAAATTAAAAGGGTCTCCATAGGAGATTTCGTAGCGTTTTGCTGAAACTGGATTCGCAAATCTTTCGCCCCAAAGCATGGGAATATGCACATCACCGATGAAAACGCGCCGGAAAGCCACTTCATCGAATACATTCCATACTTCAAAGTCCGTTTTTACTTTGCGCTTTTTAATACGCGGCGAAACGTGCGTGAAAATTACGTCGCCTTCAATAATCTCTTCTGGCCAAGAGCGCAAGATGCCATATAACTCAGGGGGCAAATGAACCGATGGATATATATCATGATTGCCTTGCACGCAGAGGATTTTTGAGGCCATTAAA
This sequence comes from Abditibacteriaceae bacterium, assembly GCA_036399215.1. GTDB lineage: Bacteria > Armatimonadota > Abditibacteriia > Abditibacteriales > Abditibacteriaceae > DASWNL01. Next base: position 1,008 of record DASWNL010000265.1, on the reverse strand, counting down.
TGCTGCACGACCTCTTCATTATCCTCGCTGCCATTGACTACATCACCCAAACATAAAATGCGGGCACAATTTTGTTTTTCAATATCTGCCAACACAGCAATTAGCCGCTTCAAATCGCCGTGAATGTCGGAAATTAATGCGGTTCGCATTATTCGACTGAACTTCTGCCAAATTCACGAAGTTGCGTTTGTAAAGCTGTCATGCCTTTAAGAAATTTTATTTGGCTATCGGCATGTTTTGTCATCACCAGGGATAGTGAAAATAATATGATTTGCGTTCCCATCGCAGAGAACCCGGAACCGCTGCGACTAAAAAGCCCAATGAATGTCGCAAGAACCAATGTGAAAATGCCTAAGATGGAAAAAAGAGTGCGAGTTTTAATTAGCTGATTTATGAGGAGATTGCGCTGTTTAGTATCAACACACGCCAAAACAAACTCATCATCAGATTTGTGAATGCCTCGTTGTAAATTCATTTATTTCACCTTTCGACGAAACACATCTGTTGCTAAATTCGCCACGCGGTCTAAGAAGAGAATGCCGTCGAGATGGTCGAGTTCATGTTGCACTACAACGGCTTCAAACTCTTCGGTTTCCAGTTCGTGCCAGTTGCCTTGTAAATCTTGAAAGCGAACTTTGATTTGCCCCGCGCGCTGGACGTTGGCCGTAAAGTCGGGCAAAGACAGGCAGCCTTCGCGGCCTAATCTCTCGCCGCTTTGTTGGATGATTTCGGGGTTGATTAAAACCTGATGTCCACTGCTTTGCGCGCTGAATTTTTTGTGCTGCGACGTATCTACTATTGCCACGCGCAGCATGGCGCCGATTTGCGGCGCGGCGACGCCGACGCAGGCCGTATGATGACGGCGCGTGTCTTCCAAATCCTGCACCAAATCAGCAAGCGCGCTATCGAAATTTTCGACAGGCGCGCAAACTTCTTTGAGGCGCGGGTCGGGCACCAGTAAAACCGGACGAATCATAAATAACAGAGCGGGGCTGACGCCCTCTTCCA
>DASWNL010000264.1:0-2471 GCA_036399215.1 Abditibacteriaceae bacterium | reverse complement strand
ATTTCTTGTTGCAACGGCAAGTTCTTATCGGCCCAGAACTCCTGGTTTTGCTGCCACAGCCGCTTGACGTTCACGATGCCAACCAGTCCTTGTGCTTCCTTGCTGAGTTGCGGCAGCTCTTTTTCGGTATAAACATCCACGCGCGAAACGAAGATGCTGTAAACGCTTTTGAATTTGTCCAAGCTTTTGCGTTTTTGCGCGCCGCGCCAGACGTTTTCCCTTGCGATTTTATATTGGCGCTCGGAAAAGATCAGTGTCACGTTCAAATTGATGCCCGCTGCACTGAGTTCTTCCAGGGCATCCAAACCCGCATCCGTTGCCGGCACTTTGATTAAGCGATTGGGATGGCCTTTGCCCCAATGCTTGCCCAAAGCCACGTATTGTGCCACGCGCTCTTTATGCGCCGGAGCGGTTTTATCTTCCAATAGCGGGTCAAGCTCAAAGCTCACCCAACCATCATTGCCTTTAGTTTCCAGCCACACCGGCAAGAACACTTCCTGCGCGCCGCGCACCAAAAAGTCGGTCATCTCCCAGGCCACGGCGACATCATTCATGCCGCCTTTGAACAAGGCTTCCATGCGGTCATCGAAGCGCCCTGTTTTGATGATGTCGGCCACAATAATCGGGTTGGAAGTGGCGCCGGTTGCGCCCAGAGCGCGATTTTTTTCAACCAGTTCCGGGTCAATCGAATCCAGCCACAGCTTGGTGCCGCTGGCAATTAAAGATTTCAAAGACATAGTTTTCTCCAGTTCAAATTTTCAATGGGAACGCGGAGCTTACGCCACGCGGAAACAGCTTTGATGAACGCGGAAGGTGAACAGTTGTTTGCGAATTTGCATGTGCTCAGAATGACAAACTTCCATTTTTAGCCGCTTTCCGATTATCTCTTTTTCCCCTGCGCGAATCAGAGTTGTTTCCGCGTAGCGCAAGCTCCGCGTTCTATTCCGTAATTATCCAGGCAAAAGCAAGTGGCCGGAGCGACCTTGCCAGGCATCAATTGCAATCCAGAGCAGCATCATCGCCACGTCGCCTAAAGCCAGGCCTAAAAACAACGGAATGGCTTTACGATAGGAATCCATGCCGCCGTAGCGCGTAATCACTACTTTACACAGCCAGCCGATAAAAATCGAAGTCCAGAAGGTTTTGGTGGGATAAGTCAGGCCCATCAAATAGCCCATCGGATGAAAGGGAAACCACAGCAAGCGGCTGCGCGCCACCATCATGCCGTAGGTTAAAACCATGCCCACGCCCAACCACAGCCAGTTGGTTGAAATGGGATCGTTGCTGGCTTTGGTAAAGACCGTTTCCACAAAATGGATGGGCGACTTTGGCCCATCTTGCGCCCACCAGCGATGACCGAATTGCAAGGCGCCGCTATCATAACCAATTTTTACTGTTGTGAGCCAACTGATAATTGTTGAAATCACTATGACAACTGCTACCAGCGCGCATAGTTTGCGCGTGGCGATTTTGCGGTCGTGCGCCAGCTTTAAGCTGTAAAGATACGCCGGCATGATAAAGCAGCGCATATGGAAAACAAAGCCCGACTGAAACATTGCAGCCGGCACGACGCCGCTCTCATAAGTAAGCCAGGTGCTCGGCCCGGTGTTGATTAACTTAGAAATGATCCCCAGCGGCAACGCATGATGCTGCAAGGCGAGCATTCCGCCTTCAACCGCTACGCGTGTCAGGCCAATAGCAAAAATTAAATACATCACCCACATGGCAATCGCTACATCCACACGCACGCCGGCCATGCAGCACATTAAAACCATCAAGGCAAAGGTGATAACAAAGCCCCAGAACGCTGCGGGATAAGACATCGCTTCGTTGGCTTCCTGCGGGCCGGGAGCTTCTCTCTTGAAAGCGCGCCGGATAACGTGCTTAAAGTGCGCCCGCGCCGTCCACAAGACAATGGCCACATAAGCGAAGTAAGCACCGGCCTGTTGGAAACCCATAAAGGTTTTTTCAGGCAAAACGCCTGACCCTGGCAAAGCATGTGGCGTAAAGCCCAGATAATAGGCGCCAATGAGTTGCAGATTGAAAAACCACAAGAAAAACCACAGCGAAAATGAGACTTCGCTGGTTAATAAATAGGTAATGCCGATGACGATGAAATAAACATTGACCGGCAGCCAGCCGATCTGATTCCACGGCGGCTCCGAAAGAAGCGGCCCCATGTTAATGTCAAGCGGAAAATTGGGCACGATGTCGGGATAATACAGGCTAAGCCCACGCTGGCCCTGAATGACAACGGCAATGGCAAAGCCGATCCACATCAAAGGATTGCGGAAAAAGCGACCGAGAAAAGCGTATTTGTCATCCCGGTCTAAATCTTCGGTCATATCAAGCGGCAAGCGCAGCAGGGGAAAAGCCAAGGCTTCGTGCTCAGCCCACTGCGCGCGCAGCATGATGCTGAGGCAGCCCAGCATGACATAAGAGATTAAGGTAAAGCTAATCCAAAAAATCAG
>DASWNL010000263.1:0-6500 GCA_036399215.1 Abditibacteriaceae bacterium | reverse complement strand
CAAAAACGCTATTACCTGTATTGCGGAGCAATGAAGCCGCCTCATCGGAAAACCCGGCGACAATCAAGTCGAGGTGTCCATCACGATCAAAATCGCTCCAATCAGCTCCCATTGCCGCTATAGGATGGCCACTTATCATGCCGTAGGCTGCGCCGCTGCTTCGTCCAATATTACGGAAGCGCATCTTGCCCTGATTCAACATGAAATCGGCGGGAGTGCCGTCATTGCCAATATAAAAATCCTGACGACTATCGTTGTTGAAATCGGCAAAGGCCAGTGTCAGGGCTTTTCCATGCAGTGATGGGAAGCCGGCTTCACGCGATATATCCTGAAATCGTCCTTTCCCATCATTGCGCCACAATTCGGGAAAGTCCGACTTATATGTGCTGGGGACGCAAGCATCCAGAAAGCCGGCCACGGCTTCGCAATGCTGTTTATCTTTTGGCCCAAACTTCACATAATTCAGCAGCACCAAATCTAAGCTGCCGTTACCATCTAAATCCATGAATCCGCCACCGCTGCCTATGTAGTTACGGTTTTGCGGACTCAATCCGGCCAGAGTGGTTACATTCTTCCAGGTGCGGCCAGCCTGGTTTTTTAGCAAAGCCAACGAGTGATAGCCATTGAGCAGGATGTCATCGAACCCATCACCATCATAATCGCCAATGGCGCAACCGTTCCACAGGCCCGTTATTTTATCCAGTCCCGCTACCGCCGAAACATTTTCAAATTTCCCATCTTTAAGGTTATGGAACAGTGCCGGCGCGCTTTTCCCCACTAATAAAATATCTTGCCAGCCATCGTTATCATAATCGAAAAACGCGCAGCCGTAGCCCAATGTTTCGTAAATATCAAGGGGGCGCTTCAGGCTCGGCCAACGAAAATTCAAGCCACTATCCGATGCCACTTCTTCAAATGCAATTGCAGGCTCGGAGTGAGCAGAAACCGTGTTCGATGCCAGTTCAGCGTGCGGTTTTGTTGAAGATGAAGTTGTCTTCTTTTCCGTCCACAGTTGGCATCCCGATAAAGTCAAAACAACAAACAGGATCAAAAGTGGGATTCTTGAAGGAAAAGAAGACAACTTCATAATTTGGTTTTTCACCAAGATTCAGAAGATAGATTCAGGATTATCCTGACGCCATTACTTTCCTGCTATTCTGAATGTCTATCTCACGCGCACGGAACGAATGCGATGGAACGGTTGACCATCATTGCCACCATTGCCATCGGCTACAATGAGGCGCGTTTCATCGGGAGAAAGGGAGATACCTTCTAAACCGAAAAAGCGTGTCTGTGAACCGGCACCGTCTGCAAAACCGGGGGCGCCATCGCCGGCGATGGTTTCCACCGTGTTATTGCGGATACGCCGCACGCGATTGTTTAAATTATCAGCCACATAAATGAAGCCTTGCGAGTCAACTTCCACATCCTGTGGCCCATTGAAGCGCGCCTGGGCTAATGTGCCATCCACAAAACCGGGCGTGCCGTTGCCGGTCAAGGTTGTTACCACACCAGTAGGCGTTACCACTCGTATTGCATGGTTACCCGAATCGGCCACTATAATGTTGCCTTCGGGCGTAATCGCCACACCATAAGGACGGTTGAAGCGTGCCGCATCGCCGGTGCCATTCACAAACCCCGGATTGCCGCGCGAACCGGCTAATGGAGTAATCACACCGGTATTTACATTAATCAAGCGGATGTCGTGCTGGTTCACATCGGAAAGCACCAGTTGAGTGGCGTTAAGTGCCACAATGCCACGCGGGCGGCCTAAATTGCGTGCTACAACGGTTGCTGTGCGCGCTGCGATATTGATTTCCCATAGCGTGCCGCTGGTCGCGTTATTGACGCCCGTATCGTTCTGGTCAGTTGTTACAAACAAACGTCCATTTGCCAGGGCGGCCAGGCCAAAGGGCCTTTGAAAATTTGCCTGATTAACAAGCGTGCTAACCGTGCCGTTAGAGATGCGCCGCACGCGATTATTGTCGAAGTCGGCTACAACAACATCGCCGTTACCCAGCACTTCGACATTAACAGGATTATTAAAACGCGCTGTCGCAACTGGCCCATCCGCATTGCCCGATTGTCCGGCTCCAGCTAAAGTCGCCGTTTCACCCAGGCGCACACCGCCCGGCAGACTACCACCGCCACCGCAGCCCGTTAATACCAACGGCGCCACAAGGGCCAACCCCAACAAGTAACCATTAACCTGCCGTCTAAACCGTTTCATTGGCATCTCCATTTATTCAGTTGTTACAACGAGGATAACAAAAATACGGCTGTTTTTCTTTGATTTAATCAAGGGATGAATTTCTAAAGCGCTCTTTCAATTCTTCCAGTAAGCGCGTCGGGTATTCTTTGAATCGCGCATCCGGTGCTGGGCCGTCATCGGGAAGCGTATTGATAATGGCTGAAAGGGGCGCGGCTTTTTCTTGCAGCGCGCCGACAGCATTTAACGCAGCCATTGTCGTCCAGACATCGTTGTTTTTCCAGTTAGCCAACGAACCTAAAAGCGGAAGCACACGCGCTAAATCGGCCTTATCTCCATAGCGGCCTAAGGCTTCGGCAGCGGCAATTTTGACATCAGGCGAAGAATCGTCCAAAGCCTTGACCAGTTCTTCACGTGAGCTTTGAACCGCGTTTGGGCCGCGCATCATCAAACCTAAAACGGCCCAGTAGCGCGCGGCAGAGTCTTTATGGTTAAGAGTCGCTTTGAGTTGCAGCGCAGCGTCCGCTTTGAGAGATGCAGCAAACTCGGCTATCGCTAAAATTTCCTCAAAAGGCAAGGCTTCCCCGTGCGCCCAATCATACGGTGTCGAACCCGCGTTGCGCCGATGGAATTCGCCTTCCGGCAACATTCCCACATCACGAATTTGTAATTGATGGGCGCGCAAAGCGGCGCGCATTCTTTCAAGTGTGATTTGATGTTGCGGCAGAGCAGCCAGGTTATTGGTTTCGTCGCGGTCACTTTGCAAATCATAAAGCTCTTCAACGGGTTTGTTTTGCCAGAAAGCCGCTTGCGCCTCGTTTAACTTGCCTTGTTTAAACATCGCTTCCCACACGCGCGTTGTCGGCGTTTGCCACATATAGCCAATGTGCTGACCATAGATTTTATCGGGGCGGAAGTTGCGAACGTAAACATAGCGCCCATCGCTGACACTGCGAACACAATCGTAACGCTCATCCATGCGCCCACGAAAGCCGAAAACATAAGAGGGCGCGGCTGCCTGAAATCTTCCTAAAAACGCCCGGCCCTGCATCCAGGTTGGCGGCTCCAAGCCGGCTAATGATAACAGCGTCGGCGCGAAATCGACAAAGCTCACCAGGCGATTTGAAGCGCCGCCAGCTTGATAATCGGGTGGGCGCAAGTGTTTCCATTTTTCAGGAATATAAACCACAAGCGGCACCTGCAAGCCGGAGTTATACGGCCATCTTTTGTTGCGCGGCATTCCCGAACCATGATCGGCATAATAAAAAACGATGGTGTCGTCAGTTAAGCCAGCGGCTTCGAGTTCGCGCAGTCGCACTCCGGCATCAGCATCGGCTTCGGTGACTGTATCGTAATACTGCGCCCAATCGCGGCGCACTTCAGGCGTGTCGGGATGATAAGCAGGCACGCGCACTTTCGCCGGGTCATGAATAGCTGTGTGAGGCCGCTTGCGCAACTGGCTTTCATGGCTTTTCGTCGAATTGAAAATCGCAAAAAAGGGCGAGCCATCAGGGCGGTTTTTGTAATGCGCTTTGTTAGAAGAATCGTCCCATACTTTGCCGGGCTTTTGCAGGTTGTAATCTTCTTTGAAGTTGTTGGTGCAGTAGTAGCCGGCTTCGCGTAAAAACTGCGGATACATTTTGGTGCTGCCCGGCATTGGCACCATGCTGCGCATATGTTCACCGCCACTGCTATTGGCGTAAAGCCCGCTAATCAAAACGGTGCGGGCCGGAGCGCAAACCGGCGCGTTCGACCAGCAGGATTTGTAAATCATGCCCTTTTTCGCAAGGGCATCTACGTTTGGCGTTGTTGCATAAGCATCGCCATAGCAACGCATGTGCGGGCCATGATCTTCACTGGTAAGCCACAGAATATTCGGCTTATCTTGCGCCTGTATCATGGAAATGAACAAAAGCAGTCCAGCGATTAGAAACGATTTCATAATCGGAATTTTCATAGGACGCAAATGAACGCCAATCTTCGCAAATCTCTTTGAAAGCTATTCGCGTAAATTCGCGTAATGTGCGTCTTATGAACCATTTATCACTTGATTGCCAGAGGCTTGTAGTGCATCGGTTTGTGGCACTTGAAATTCGCGGCGCAACTGTAATAGTTGTTGTGCGAGGCTTTGGCGAAGGGCCGCATTTTGCGGTTGATCGTAAATATCGCGCACTTCAAGCGGATCCGTTTTTAAGTCGAATAGTTCCCAGTAATCATCGGGCGTGCCGTAGAAATGCACCAACTTATGACGGTCGGTGACCACGCCATAATGCGGACGCACGCGATGCGGCGTGGGGAATTCGTAGTAATGATAATAAAACGCCTGGCGCCAATCTTTAGGAGTGCGCCCCGCTAAAACCGGCACCAAACTCTTGCCTTGCATTTCTTGTGGTATCGGCATCCCGGCGGCATCGAGAAAGGTTTCAGCAAAGTCGAGGTTAGACACTAAATTATTGTTGATACTGCCCGTTCTGGACACGCCGGGCCAGCGCACCAAAAGCGGCATCCTGATGGATTCTTCAAAAATCCAGCGCTTGTCGAACCAGCCATGCTCACCCAGATAAAAGCCCTGATCAGACGAGTAAATCACGATGGTATTTTCTGCCAGGCCTTCGTCGTCGAGATATTTCAAAAGGCGCCCTACGCTTTCATCAACGCTTTTAATACAGCCCAGATAATCGTGCATGTAGCGCTGATACTTCCACCGCACCAAATCTTTGCCACTTAAATTCGCCTTGCGAAAAGCCTCATTGCGCGGCTCATAGTAAGCGTCCCATGCCTTCTTTTGTTCGGGCGTTAAACTGCCGGGCGCTTTGAACTTCAGGTCAACCTCGTTCATCGTCTTTTCGATGGTCATATCCTGATCGCGCTCAGCAATGCCGCGCCCATTATAATCATCGAAAAGTGTGGCCGGTTCGGGATATTTGCGGTCATTATCGAAGTTCAAATGACGCAGCGCCGGTGACCATTCGCGGTGCGGCGCTTTATGCTGGCTCATCAGCAAAAACGGTTTTGATTTATCGCGGCCCTTCAACCACTTGAGCGATTCATCGGTGATAATATCCGTCACGTAGCCTTCGGTCTTAATGCGCTCGCCCATACGAATCATGGGCGGATTGTAGTAGATGCCCTGCCCCGGCAGAATCTGCCAGAAATCGAAGCCAGTTGGATCGCTCCCTAAATGCCACTTGCCCACCACAGCCGTTTGATAGCCATTGCCTTGAAGCAACTTCGGAAACGTAGTTTGCGAACCATCAAAACGGCTGTTGGTGTTGTTGTAAAAGCCGTTAAGATGCGAGTATTTGCCTGTGAGAATTGTGGCGCGCGAGGGGCCGCAAATCGAGTTGGTCACCAGACAACGATTGAACTTCATGCCTTCTTTAGCGATGCGATCAATATTCGGAGTGTGAAGCAATTTTCGCGCGTCGCCATAGGCGCTAATCGCCTGATAAGCATGATCATCCGAAAAAATAAAAACGATGTTAGGGCGCTTATCGGCAGCTTGAACAGTGACGCAAAAGACCAGCAGAGCACAAAGAAGGTGGTGGAGTTTTTTCATGGCGTTAAGAAAGAAGTATGCAGGATTGCGAAATGAAAAACGACCAAAGCGAGGAATACGTTGGTTATAATGACGTGAGCCTGCACCATCTTTCAAACCATATCTTTCAAAACCATGTAAGGGTTTCCATGCGCCAAGCGACAGCAACCGACGATTTTTTCTTTGACCTCAACGGCTATTTAATTCTGAAAGGCGCACTCGATAAAGATTTATTGAAGCGTCTGAACGACGAATTTGACCGGTTCCCGCGCGACTTGCCGGTTGGCGAATGGTATAAAGGTGCGCAGCGACGCGATTATACCGCAGAGACTGGCCTTGAACTGCACAACTGCGTAGAACTCGGCGCCCCCTTTGAAGAACTGATTGATCATCCTTCGTGGATCAACCTGGTGCAGCACTATTGCGGCGAAGAGAATTCTTACATCCCCGGACTTTTCATTGATGAGTGCATCGCTTCGATTCGCACCGAAGGCGGCCATCATCCCGTGCATTCGGGCGGCTATCGCGCTGCTTTACGTGGGCAGTTTGATTATCGTCATGGCGTTTTTCGTTGTGGGCAAATTAATATCATTCCGGCCCTTACCGACATTGGCCCCGGCGATGGGCCGACAATGGTAGTTCCGGCTTCGCACAAAAGCAATTTCGATCATCCGAACAAAGGCGATTACTTTCGCGGCGACCGCATGGATGCGCTCGAAGGCGCGATTCCGGTTTATCTCGAAGCCGGCGATG
>DASWNL010000262.1:0-8242 GCA_036399215.1 Abditibacteriaceae bacterium | reverse complement strand
ACCTCACTTAAAACGGCATCCTTGATTGCAGACCCCAATCTAACTTCAAGGAGCTACATCGTGCAATCTTCCGTAACCCCTCTGTTGCATCCTGTTGTTGCTGTCACAGCCAGTGCTGTTCTTTTATCTATCGCGCCGGTTCAGGCCAAAAGCGGCATTACGCGTGCTGAATTCGGCCAGTTATCGAATGGGCGCACTGCGCATATCTATACCCTGACTAATGCGCGCGGCATGAAGGCGCGCATTACCAATTACGGTGGCATTGTAGTCTCGCTGCACGCGCCTGATCGACGGGGCAGAATGGCCGACGTGGTGTTGGGCTATAACAATCTCAGCGATTACATTAAAGCTACGCCGTATTTTGGAGCGATCACCGGGCGTTATGCCAACCGCATCGCCGGTGGAAAATTCACACTTGATGGCAAGACCTACACGCTGGCCAAAAATAACGGCCCCAACCACCTGCACGGAGGGAAAGTCGGCTTTGATAAGCGCCTTTGGACAGCCAAAACCAAGGTAACAGGGCGTGGCCCGGTTTTGGATTTGTATTATGTCAGCCCTAACACCGAAGAAGGCTACCCCGGCAATCTTTCAACGCGCGTCATTTACACCCTCACCAACGATAACGAATTGCGCATTGATTATTCGGCAGTAACGGACAAGCCGACTGTCCTCAATCTCACGCATCACTCGTATTTCAATTTGAAAGGTGAAGGCAAAGGCGATATTTTAGGACATCGCTTGATGCTCAACGCCAACCGTTTCACGCCGGTTGATGCGAACCTGATTCCGACTGGCAAATTGCAAAGCGTGCGTGGCACGCCGTTCGATTTTCTCCGTTATCACACCCTCGGCCAGCACATTGGTGCCAACAATGTGCAGTTGCAGCGCGGCAAAGGCTACGACCATAACTTTGTCCTCAACGGACGCGGTTTTCGCACTGCCGCGCGCGTTCACGAACCCATTTCGGGCCGTTTAATGACCGTTTCGACAACCGAACCAGGTATTCAGCTTTACACCGGCAACTTTTTGGATGCCACCAATATTGGTAAAAGCGGCGTGCCCTATAAATTCCGCACGGGCTTTTGCCTTGAAACGCAGCATTTCCCCGATTCACCGAATAAGAAGCATTTCCCCAGAACAACCCTGCGCCCCGGCCAGGTTTATCGCCAGACCACCATTTACCGCTTTGGCGCCCGATAAATAAGCCATTAAAACAGCCCGCGATTTATTAAATCACGGGCTGTTTTTTTATTGGCAAACTTTTCAGGTAATCAATGCTTTGTCGCGCCCACTGTGCCTCTTTTTCAATGGTAGCTTCGAGCGAATCTTCAGGCGACGTCCATAATTCGAGAATCAAACTTCGGCAACGATGATACGGCTCTAAGGCTTCTAAAACAAGCGGTAGATTCATCATGCCTGCCCCGGCGGGCGCGCCGTTTACAACAAAGCCCATTTTATGAGCATGACGCGCGATGGTGAAATCTTTGGCGTGCAGATTTACTGTATAAGGTGCCAAAAGCGGCACGATTTCATTCAAACCTTCGCCCGCGCCCAGCGAGTTGGCGGTATCAAGACAAACGCCGATGAAATCGCTATTGGCGCTTACTATCATCTCTCGCAAATTGCGCGCGGCAAAGCGGTCATGATTTTCAATACCCAGTGTTATGCCATATCTTTCTAAGTGGCGCGCGGCCTCTTGCAGCAAAGGAATGACTTCCTCCGGCGCGGGATGATAATCCTCATCATCGATTACAAAACGCAAAAGTGAAGCGCCGACATTCCGGCAGATTTCGCAGTAAAGATACAGTCGTTCAAGCGTTAAATTTCTCGCGCCAACTTCGAGTTCGATGCCGTTTTTGGCCGCTTCCTGCGCTAAATTTTGCAAACGTAACTGATCGAAAGTTTCCAGCGGCAAGTTATCGCCAATTTGTAACAGCGAAACTCCAAACTCGTGTGCTTTTTGGAGCAAGCCAATTTCATCCAATGGTTCAGGTGGTTCGTGCCCACGCACGCCAACTGCCCAACCAAAGGTGTAAGAACTAATGCCGAGTTTCATGAGCGCGTAATATCGCGCACCTGGTCGCGGATGTCGTCCATTTCAAAGATACGCTGCCAGTTTTCCTGAAATAAAATCGAACGCGCTCGTGCTGAAATTTTATAAGCTGCATCGGAAAAGGTGCCGTTGACTTCGCCAAATAAAACCGCGATTTGAATGCGCAAATGTCCCAGTAAAAAGTCACGCGCCGCTGCTTCGGGCACGCCCTCGGCCACAACGCGGTCGTAGCCTTCTTTGATAATCTCCACGCAAGTTTGCGCCAGAGTTTCCACTAAAGCCGGCTCCAACAACGCCATCTGTTCGAGGGTTAAACGATGCACGCGATCAATTGGCGCATACATGGCCTGGGAAATTTCAACGCCCCGTTCATAATCGCTTTCGCTGCCTTGCATTAACGCGCAAACAATGCTCTGCTTGGCTGAAATGCCGCCATAAAAATCGCGTGTGGCTTCTTCGGTTTCTTCCCAGTTGAACACCGAAGGATGGCAGGGATGCGCGATGAAATAAGACAGGTCATCACGCTGCGCCACTTTGCCATCCAAAGGCGCCGCCGGGTCGAGTGTTATGAGCAAAGCACCGCTTTTCATCTGCGAAATCACATCTAACGAAACAGCCTCAATCGCCACATCCGGCACCGCTAAAATCACGGCATCGGCAACGGGCAGCGCGTTTTCAGGCGATGAAACTTCTACATCACGCGCCTGCAAGCGTTCGAGGCCGACTTGTCCTGTTTCCAGATAATAAACGTGGTAAGCGCTGTCTTTAAGATTGTCCGTAATACGGCAGCCCATCTTGCCGCCTGCACCGACTAAAGCGATGTTCATAGCGTCCTTTTAGAAATGAATGACATGGTTCTTTCGTGCCGATTCGTAAGCGGCAAAAACCAGTTGCACTGTTTTTAAATTATCTTCGCCTGTTGTTTCAGCGTAGCCGCCCTGTAAACCACGCAATAAATTTTTGTGGCAGGGCACCATACTGGAATGCACAACTGCATAAGCCGGGTCGGCCCAGGAGTAATCTGGCGGCGGCACACGCCGCGATAAAGCGCCTTGTTTGGTGTTGGTTATCAACCAGAAGTTTGTAACTAATTCTATGCTGCCGCTTTGGCCTTCTATAACAGCGAAAGTTTCGGGAAATCGCTCGTATTCCAAGCGGCTGGCATAGGAAAGTTCAACCGTAACAGTCACGCCGTTCATGTCCATTATTATCGTTGCGACATCTTCGCCCCTGATGTCGTTAATGCGCTGCGTTTGGCAGTAGAGGCTTTGCGCCTCACCAAATAAAAAGCGCGCTACATCCAATAAATGGCTGCCGACATCAGTGATGATGAACTGCTCTAACTCGGCCAAAAATGGCTGATTCTCGAAAACGGGAAATGAGCAATTGAATTGCAAACGTGCTCGAAACGGCGCGCCGATAATGCCTGAATCCAACTCTTTCCTTAGTTCTTGAATTGGCGTTTGCCAGCGAAAGTTTTCGTGAATGAAAAACGGCACATTGGCTTCTTTACAAACCTCAACCATGCGCCGGGCGGTTGCCAAATCAGGCGCCATCGGCTTCTGGCAAATGACCGGTGTTCGATACTTCGCACAAAGTTCAACAAACGGCGCGTGCGTGTTCACATCGGTAATAATGTCCACGAAATTCGGCTTGGCTTCACGCAATAGCTTTTCGGCATCATCGTAAATCTGTGTGATGCCAAACTGCTGTGCTAACTTTTCGGCTTTGCCCCGTTCTTTGTCACACAACGCTACGCATCGCACGCCTGGCACTTCGCCCCATGCCGCCAATTGATAACGTGCCCAAAAACCGGTGCCTATAATGGCGAATTTGAGTTCGTCCATAAAATTACCAAGGCAACGACAAGCGAGCGAGAGCATAAGGCGGTAGCGAAAGCAGGCCTGTCTTTAGATTGATAGATTGCCACTCACTTCCCATAAACCTTTCCAAATTCATAGTTTGCAAGACAGTATCGGAATTTAAGATAGATAAATAGGCTTTGCGATAGCGACCGCGAAATCTCACGTTTTGCTTTATCGCCGTTAAGTTCGCTATCCATAAATAAAATTGAGCGCCGTCCCAAATGTGCAGTGCAATGACTTGTGATGGAGAACTTGACTTGGCCTCGAATATCTCGCCTCTTGAATCTTCGCCGATTTGCAAAGCATAGAACAAAGGAAATACAGTTCCTGGCGGCGCCGGGAATTGCGAATGCGATGCAGCATTCTCCTGCTGCATCACGCCTTTCATACCGGTTGTTTCATAGTAAGTGAGGCTGGCCGCGCCGGCTTCACAGAGAGTTTTCAAGCTGCCTAATGTCCACGCTGCGCCAAAGAGCGACATCTGGCGTAGGTCAACATCGGGCGGCAGTTCATCAGGTAACATTTGTAATTCAGCGCCGGTTGCATCGGGGTTGCCGCGTTTTTTGAATGTCACTGGTGAAATGTGAATCGGCAAGCCAAACAAGCGTTGTGCGTTTTCGACAACCGTTGCTTGCATTTCGAGGTTTTCCATCAGTGACAAATCATCGAAGATGTGAACCTGCGGCGTGATGGAAAAGCAAATGCCATCCAATAAGTCAAGGGGCGGATGCTGGCGATTGATTTCGGTAAAGTAAAAATCTGTGCCGCCTACAATTGGTGCGCCGTGCGAGCCTAAAACTTCGCGTGCGACACGTGCTGTGGCTTCGCTGGTGACTTTTTCGCCTTGACTAAAAATCAAAAACCGCGCGATGGAAGCATCGTTTTCTTCGAGCGCTTTTATTACTTCGTGCAAAACATCTTTCGCTTCACGTGGCAGATGCAAAGCTAATTCGAGTTGTATATTTAAGGCTTTGGCTTCATGCGAGGCTTGCTGTAGTTTGGCTTGCCAATTCGTATTGAATTTCAAATCGGCACGGAGGTGCGAGAGATTTAACAGGCGCAATCGTGCGATTTCGTTTTCAGTTAATGGTTCTCCATGTGAAGCCATACAAAGGCCAATGGCGGGCAGACTAAAAGCGTTTTGGCTGGCTATTTCAATGACAATTGGCTTGGATTCTTTAGGTTGTGTGGTGGAGCGCCATTGTTGGCGGATGGAGTCCGTTAGTGGCATGTCAAAGTCAAGGCTCAGCGTTACTTTTTGCTCAACGACATCTCCCGTTTTAACTTCAATGGGAAACGGCAAATCAAGCGGCGTGCAATAAGTTTTAAACGAAGCATCCGTCCAGTTACGCTGGTCTTCAGTTTCAAAAACATCTCCTTCAAAAATAGCCTGCGCCCACTGGCCGGAAGCAAATTCGTGACTTATGGAATGTAAATTGAAAAATGGTTGATGGGGCGCGATGTCTTTGGGGAATTGCGTTGTTTTCCTTGAACCGTCAACATGTTCTAATTCACAAAATGCACCAGCACATTGCGGCGGATGCAACAAGCAAAAGCCGATACGATTGCGCTGAAAATTAGAGCGCGCTACGCCCTGGAATTGATACTCAATCAAGCCTTCGTTTGTTCCCTGCAAAACGCCGTGCCACAAAAAGTCAATGTCATCTTGCTTGCATTCGACATCAAAAGAAATTTCAAAAGCATCATCTTTGATATTCGTTTTTAGATTGAAAAGGCGAGGTGTAACCGTGCCCCAGTTGTGGTCGCGCACGGCGGCGTAAAGGCCACGCCAAATTTCGATTTCGCCATAACAAATGCGGCGAATCATGCCGGTTTGCGGCTCGAATAGTAAATGCAATGGCCCGGCGCGCAGTTCGATAGGTTCAGGCGGTGTTGAAGCGGCGCCACACAGTAAAAACGAATCGAGCATGATTCTATTCTACTCTTTGCCACTGGAGAATTTAGCGCCTTCGACGATGTAACGCTGCATCAAAAGGAATACGAAAACCAGAGGCGCCACGCCGACGAAAGCGGCGGCGAAAAGCAGCGAAATGTTGATGGTTTGTGCTGTCATAAAAGTGGAAAGCACAACCTGCACCGTCCAGGTGTCGGAGTTTTGTCCGATGACAAGGGGCCACACGAACGAGTTCCAACTGCCGATAAAAGTCAACACGCCAAGCGCCATGAGAATCGAAGTAGAGTTGGGCAAAAGCAGTTTCCAGTAAACGCCGGCATAGCTCAGGCCATCCATGCGCCCGGCTTCTTCGACTTCGGTAGGAAAGCGCAAGTAAAACTGACGAAACAGAAAAATGGAAAAGGCACTGAACAAGCCGGGCGCAATAATGCCCCAGCGTGTATTAACGCCACCGAGCCAGGCCATGACGGCAAACGAGGGCACAAAAGTCACGGCGCCGGGAATGAGCAGCGTCGCCACGATAATGCCGAAAACGATATTGCGCCCTTTGGCCGGAATGCGCGCTAAAGCATAACCGGCCATGCTGGCAAAAAGCATCTGCAAAACCAGAGTTGTCACGGCGATGAAGGTTGAGTTCAACAAGCCGCTGAGCATGTGGTGTTCAGGATTAGTGAACAGTTCGTTGAAACTTTTGGTGTCAGGCGGCGCGGGCACCCACTTCCAATTGGATGATGTGATTTCTGCATCGGTCATCAGAGCGTTACGCGCAATGACATAAAAGGGCAGCAAAAACAGAAGCGCCAAAACCATGAGCAGGGCGTAGCGCAGGCTATTTGGTAAGAGGTTTTGCGTGGCTCGTGATTTCATCTGTTGCCTTAATCCTTATCCCCAAAGCCTAAAATACGGCCTTGAATCAGCGTCACAGTCAGAATAATCGCCGTTAGAATGAAAGCCCCCGCCGTGCCGCGCCCGAAGTCTTGATCGGCTAAAGCGATGGAATACAAATAAACCAGAGGCGGCCTGGCCAAACTGGCATTAGCACCCGCCGCGCCTAAGATGTTATAGAACTCATCGAAGGCTTGAAAAGCCGCGATGAAGTTGAGTAGCAAAACCGAAATTGAAGTGGCGCGCATCTGCGGCATGGTAATAAAGCGTAGCGTCTGCCAGCCGGGGCGCGCACCATCCACTTCGGCGGCTTCATACATGGAACGTGGAATCTCCTGCAAGCCCGCTAAGAAGATAATCATGTAAAAGCCGACTTGCAGCCACAGCCGCGCCGACACTAAAACAACCCAATGCCAGGGCGGGCTGGCGGTGCCAATCCATACAATCGGCTCCATGCCCATTTGCCCAAGGCTATAGTTGGCAAAGCCAGAGGGCAGGCTGCTAAACAGGCTCATCTTCCAGATTAAAGAAGCGATAACATACGACACCGCCGAGGGAATGAAAAAGACGGTGCGGAAAAAAGCGCGCCCGAAGCCGGCTTGATGCACAAGCAATGCTAAGCCCAAAGAAACCGCATAAGTAAACGGCACGATGAAGGCGGCAAAGATAATAATTGTCCACAGCGAGTGCAAAAAAGCTTCATCGGTCAGCAAGTCCGCATAATTGGCTAATCCGACAAAGTGCCCCGGCTGGATGGTGTTTTGTGCTTGCGAAAGGCTCAGGGCAAAGCCCCAAAATATCGGCACAATGGTAAACAGCGTCAGGCCGATTAAAGACGGCGCCATGAAACCCCAAAAGGCTAAGTTCGCCGCACGCTGGTTAGACGAACCTTTGCGCGGTTGGGGAGTAGGAAGGGTATCAACCGGAATTTGCGGAACAACGGTTGGTGATTTCATGGTGAAATAATCCATTTCCACCGCGTTGCGATGGGCTATTGCATGCCGCCCTTTCAGGGCTTGTGAAGTTAAAAATTCCGCAAGATGGTTCTGGCTTTCAACGCAATAATCGTTCTAAAATGCGATTGCACTTTTTCTCTGCCACGGTCAACTCTGACTTAGCATTGCGACCTTGCTTGACGATATTAGTGGCTGCATCGCTCAGTGCCGTGCCCATGCTGGCTGTCCACGCCGGCGGTGTGGGCATACCGTATTGCTGGACATTCTTGACAGCTAAAGCCGCAACCGGGTCATCCAGCGCTTTGGCAGTTTTGGCTACGCTGAGGCGCGGCGGCACGTGAAAGCCATAGCTTAAATTCCAATCTTCCTGAATCTTTTTGTTTTCAATCCACAGCCAGTTGACGTATTTCTTAGCTTCTTCGAGATGGGGACTGCGCGCATTGACCATCTGCGACCAGCCGCCGGAAAAGGTGGCCGGCTTGCCCTTTTCATCTAAAGCTGGCCAGGCTATGCCGCCGACATCATCACCAAGCGCCTTTTTGATGGCTGGAAAAGCCCATAAGCC
>DASWNL010000261.1:0-14388 GCA_036399215.1 Abditibacteriaceae bacterium | reverse complement strand
CAAGGTCAGCAATTTATCATGGCGTAGCGCGACCAGTTGGCGATAACGAAAAGCAACTCCTGCCCAGCCCAACAAGCCATTGAGCGCCGCGATTTCGGGCAAATCCGCCGGCCACCAATCGCCTTGAGCCAACTTTTTGCCTTCCTTGACCCACGGCGCGGGCAAGCGCGCCGCACCACTTCCATTTTCACCTTCACGGGCATGACAGGGCGCGAAAAACTCAGACACACGCCGTCCAGCCTCTCTGCAACGGCGCGTTTCACAACAACGCTTGCCCAAAACATGCAAGCGCCAACAGTGCGCGCAAAAAAGCAGAAACCGCCCACAGGTGCGACAGGCGATCTCCGGCTTGTCGGCGCGCACCGTCACAACGCCGGAACAATCTTCCCAGGGACATTTTTGCTGCAAGGCATAGCCGCACTCCACGCAAAAATGCGCGCCGGGCGGCGATGCCGACGAGCCGCAAGACGGATTGGCGCAAACCGCATTACTCAAAAATCGCTCACCCCATCATCTTCGTTGGCTTTATCATTAGTTTTGTCTGCTGCGATGATGGCCACAGGTTCGTTTTCGGCTTTATCCGTTTGCTCTTGCGCTCGATCATTAACTGTTTCTGATTCAATAGCCTCTTTTGTCTCAATGGAGAGCGATGGCACCGGTGGAGACTCATCGAGAATTTCATCACGGCTCGATGTAATGAACGGTTTAGTTTCGATTTCAGGTGGGGTTTCCACAGCCTCTATGGTTTGCACAGTCTCTATATCTTCGTGCTTTTGCGGGATTGTCTCGCTTTGTTCGCGCGGGCTTTCGGCACCGGGTTGCCAGACAAAGCGCGTGACTAAGGCGCGGCGCAAAATGCGCGGTGCGAAACCGCCGATTTGCTTTTGCAGGTAGCCTGGTTTTTCAACGGCGACGATCAAGTCATGCTTGGCTTTATCATCGGTTGAACGTGTGAAAAAATCGTTCGATTCATGCAGCGTAGCATCAAAGCGCGTTTCGCGCGGCACGACTTCTAAAGGAGCAATGCCATGGCGCCGCGCTACTTCTTCGCGCACGGCCAATCGCCACTGCAAAACGGCTGTTTCCAGAGAGCGCAAACGAGAGCGCGCGGCGGAATCTACATTAGCCGCCACTTCATCCCAGCGCAGGCCCAGTTCGGGCAAAAACAAGCGCCGCTCTAAATCATCCAGCGCGTTACCTCCACTCCAAAACGCGCGGTCTTGTGTGGCTATTTCATCGGCCAGATGCGTTAAATCGTTTAAGTGCGCGGCCAGACGATGCGCGAAAAGGCCGACCGGCCCGCCTTTTTCGTGGAATTCGCGCAAGGCCGTTTTAACTTGCCCTGACCACTCTTCACGCTCGGCGACGGGAGCCGATAAACCGGGAGGCTGCGCCCACTGGCGGCTTTGCAAATTTTGAGAAATCTCCTGCAAAATCCGCCGCGCTACATCGCCGCGCTGATTCACTTCGACCAATTTACGCTCGATTTCTTTGCATTGGTGAGCCGTTTCTTCATGACGCTTGTCCTGCGCCTCACGCCAGACTTGCCATTGACTTAATTGCTCGCTCAGCGCCTTCAACTGCGCTGCTATAACTTGGTTCTGCGCATAGGTTTGGGCGGCGCCTTCGGCGGCGGCGCGGGCCTCGCGCATTACCACATCCATGCCATTGTTCATCAAGTGCAGGTTCTGGCGCAAGTCCGCGAAATTATCCGAGTAACCACCTAATTGCTGAAAAATACTGTCGAGACGCTGCCCCAGATCAGCTTGCACCTCGCGCCAGGTTTCATCCGATTTTTGCTTGTTGATCATCATGTCGAAACCCACTTAAATCGCGTAATCAAAAATCGTTTGCCATTCTGGATTTATATCCTGGTTCTCATTTAGGCGGCGTTGCGCCCGAAAACGGCGGCGCTCCACACTCAGGCGCACTGCCAGAGAACGTGGCTCGCTATCACTCCAATCATCGTTACACAGTTCAAAAGCGCCAACCGCGCCCGCAAAGGGCGCCGCTTTACCGCCGACGGTGACCTCACCTTCGATGGCGAGATGAAAGCGCATACTTTGTCCTGGCGGCAATTGATAAGATTGCGATAAGGCCGGCACACGCGACAGGCTTTCGTTGGCAGATAGACTCCAAATCACGCCCTTTTCATCATGCACGCGAAGATTATACGGCATGGCGTCGCCCCGTTGGGCTAATGAAGCCCAAACGACTCCGCCCGACACAGCCAACATACGATCTTCATCGTTCCAACTGCCGTCTTCACGGCGCTCCCCCAAGAGCTGGACGCGGTCAAGAAAAGTTTCCTGCAAATAATCGCCAATGCGCGCCAATCGGCAATTGCCGCCCACGCCGAAAACCCAATCCACCTCAATCGGCGCCGGCATGGGAAGCGAAGGCTGCGGTGATGATTCCATTGCCATTTCATCACCGGTTTTCTTGTGGTTACCGCGCTTAAAAACGCGCGATAGCATTTCTTCATGCACCAGGCGCAATCGCTTATTAACGACTTGCTCATCGAACTCGCCGCGTTGCGCGGTGATGACGCGGCCTTTGTCTTCGGTGGTTTTATCGGGATGGCGCACAATGATGTTCGTTTTGGCTGCGGGCGCGCCTAAATTCCCGATTTGGCGCTTGAAGGCATCGGTGGGTTTGAGCAAATCGAAGATGACCCAGGGATTGTTTTTTAAATCTTCGTCGTCTTCATCTATGGTAATTAAAATTTCATCGCCGTCTCTGGCGGCTCTGGTAGCGATGCGTTTCAATTGTTCATAAAGTGCTTGTTCGTGTAGTGCATTGCGGCGCGTGACGACGCGGCGCACAAAGTCGGCTTCTTTGAGATAATCGTGTTTGGGCGTGCCTTTTGGCCCCCACACCGACAAATAAATGGCGGTGCGGCGCGTGAGTAATTCGCCGCCGAAAGTGGCGACTTCGCCCCTGTCATTCAGATAAGCGCCCAGTGTGGTGACTTCCTGAAAACTCAAGCGGCCATCGGGTTCGCGGCCCAATTTGCCTAAAACCACATCCGTCGTGCCGCCGCCTGAATCGAAAATGCAAGCCCATTGCCCTGATTCCAACTTTTTGCCGATGGGAGGCTGATAATTTCCATAACCGAGCAACAAATAAATCGCCGCGCAATAAGGCTCTTTGAAAAACTGCGGTTCATTGCCGGTCAATAGGCCGGCGGCATGAATGGCGCGGTTTAAGCGTTCTTTCTGGCGATTAAATAAAACGCCGGCGCCACTTTCGTGACTATCAAGAACCGGTAAAGAGAAATTCCAGGCGATAGTGCCTTCCGGTTCCCCGGACAGCTTCGGGTCAATGATCTGGTTTTTGAGCGTTTCCAGATAACGACGCAGCAGCAAATCTATGGTGTAATTGGGGCCATATTGCTCGACGAATGGCTCATCTTCCTGGCGCAAAAGAGTTTTCAATTCGCGCACCAGGAAACCGCGGCCTGGCCCATCGTTTTCGCTTTGTATCAGGGCATTATAGCCAATAAAAAATCCGCTTTCGTGCCCGTTGTGCTGGCGCACATATATGAGCGTAGGAAAGCGTAGGGGATCTTCACCGGCGCGCGCGTTGTCGTCGCGTAAAGCCTGTGCTTTCAAGCGATCATTGCGGCCATCACGCACCCAGACCGAAGTGCCCGCCGTGCCGAAATCCACGCCAATCACATAACGCGGCTGGGCCTGCACGCGCGCGGCATCGCCATTAATCAAAACAATACTGCCCAGTTTGTGTCCGTCACGGCGCTCTAAGACTACGTCGGCACGGCCAGATTTGGCATTGGGTGTAGCTTCGATTTTGTAGGCCTTGCGTTGCCCCGGCATCAAGTTCCACGGCGCCGAATGGTCTCCGGGCACAGGCTGCGCTTTGAGCGAATAACCGACAGGCTCTAAGGGAGGCCTCAACTCCAGAGTGGTCTCGCCGGCATTGAAAAGATGAATCAAGCGTTCGCGACACTGCGACCCGAACAAGCAAAGTTGCGTTTCAATGACAAGACGCGGCGGTGCCGGACGCGAGACACGCAGCCATTGCGTGTTCCACGGGCGCCAGCGATTGGTTTGTGTGGTTTCAAAAGCGTCATCAGGCGTGTCGTCTTCGCTGCCAATTTGCAATTCGATCTGCAAAGGCTGATCATGTGGCGGCAAATCGGCGCCTGACCATTGGAAAGTCAGGGTAATGGGATGGCCCGCCACCGCTCTTTTGGAAATGCGGCGCACTACGCGATGGTCCGAACTGACCAGATATAAAGAGCCGGCTTGTTCATTGAGCTTCGCTGTAAAAATCAATGATGCAAAGCCACGATAATGCAAACTCAACTGGCTCTGCCACAGGTTTTTTTGTCGGTCATGGCGAAAGCGCAGATGAGTATTTTCCAGACTCAAACTGGCAGTGCGCCGCCCACAGGACGGACAAAATGTCCACGACGGCTCAATAGGAGCTTCGCAATCGTGACCCTCACGGTGAATTTCACGGCACAACAAACGCGACGCACTCAAATCGGACATGATGTAACCAAAGCTTTGGACTTTGAAAAAGTAGAAGAAAATTAATAGATGTCGGCCATTTTCGCATAAAGTTTCTTCAATTGCCAACAATCTTTGTCATGGCACCTTTGATTCGCTTCGCGGTTTGGCATTTGCCCTGTGCGCCGCGTCGTTTTGCAAAGGATAAGGCAATGAAAAAATCTGTTTTTATAACTGGCGCTTTGTTAGGCGTTGGACTGCTTCAGTCGCCACAAGAAGCACAAAGTCGCAGGGTTCCCCAGGGCTATCAGACTGTGGCACGGTTTTACGGCGCAATGCCGACGGGCGTTACGGTTTCGCACAAAGGGCGCATCTTCGTCAACTTTCCACGTTGGGGCGATAGAGTTCGTTATACGGTGGCCGAAGTAAAAAAGGGGCGCATGGTGCCCTTTCCCAGTGCCAGTATCAGCAGCCCAACATCGAAACTACCGCGCAACCGACGTTTGGTTTCGGTGCAAAGTGTCGTTGTTGACCCCAAAGATCGCCTATGGATGCTGGATACCGGCAGCGTGAAACTTGGCCCGACCATGCCCGGCGGGCCGAAACTAATGGGGGTTGACCTCAAAACCAATCGCGTTTTTAAAACGATTTCGTTTCCGCCCAAAGTAGCCTTGAAGACAACTTACCTGAATGATATTCGCTTCGATTTGCGGCGTGGCAAGGGTGGTATGGCTTTTATTACAGATTCATCAGGTAAAGGGCCAAACGGCATTATCGTAGTGGATTTAGCAACGGGCCAAAGCTGGCGGCGCCTGCATGATCATCCTTCAACCAAAGCAGAAAATAATTTTGTGCCTTATGTAGAAGGGCCACCCAAATGGCCACTGATGGTTCGCAAGCCGGGGCAAGACCCTAAGGCCCTCTCCATCGGGGCCGATGGTATTGCGATAAGCGCCGACGGCGAGCGGCTTTTTTACTGTCCCTTGGCCAGTCGCAAATTGTATAGCGTAAGCGTGGATGCTCTGGCGAATCGCGCCGTAAATGATACGCAGGTCGGCGAAACGGTAAAAACCGAAATGACGCGCCCCGGCGCCGCAGATGGCTTGGAAAGCGACGCGCAGGGTCGCATTTACGCCACGGATTACGAAAACGCCCGCGTCATTCGCTGGAACAATGGTCAATGGCAGACAGTTATGCAGGCGCCAAAAATTTATTGGCCCGACACCCTCAGTTTGGGACGAAATGGGTATCTGTATTGCATGGCTAACCAGTTACACCGCCAGGCCGACTACCATAAGGGCCAGGACATTCGCCGCAAGGTTTATGAACTGGGCCGTATCTACGTGGGGGCTTTGCCGGTGCTGTTGAAGTAATTCTCCAGGGAAGTTGGTTACGATTCATGCTTCGTAGGTTCGACAAAGTTACGCGCATTGCCCGCGAAAAATTAGGTTATAAAGCCCTGCGCCCAGCCCAGCGAGCCGCCATCAAGAGCGTGCTTAAAGGACAAGATACTTTAGCCGTCATGCCGACCGGCGCCGGTAAATCGGCGATTTACCAAATCGCCGCGCATTTATTGGATGGCCCGGCCATTATCGTTTCGCCTTTGCTGGCCCTGCAAAAAGACCAGGTGGACACGCTGGAAAACGTGACCGTTGGCGAAGCCGCCATGCTCAATTCGCAACTCAGCGATGCCGGACGCGAGCACGCATTGCAGCGCTTTGCCGGTGGCGGCATTGATTTTCTGTTTTTAGCCCCCGAACAACTGCGCGATGATGAAAGATTGGCACAATTAGCCGCTGCTAAGCCAGCTCTCATCGTCATTGACGAAGCGCACTGCATTACAGAATGGGGCCATGATTTCCGACCCGATTATTCGCGTCTTAAAGAAGTC
This sequence comes from Abditibacteriaceae bacterium, assembly GCA_036399215.1. Classification (GTDB taxonomy): domain Bacteria; phylum Armatimonadota; class Abditibacteriia; order Abditibacteriales; family Abditibacteriaceae; genus DASWNL01. The sequence continues at coordinate 8,022 of DASWNL010000261.1, read as the reverse complement.
ATCGAAAAATTAGGTCGCCCGACGCTTTTGGCTTTAACTGCCACAGCCGCGCCGCCCGTGCGCCAGGAAATCATTGAAAAACTGGGCATGAAAAACCCGCATGTTTTGGTTTCTGGTTTTGATCGCCCGAATATTCATCTCAGCGTGCGGCGCTTTGCTGGTGAGGGATCGAAACATGAGGCCTTGCTTCAAGCGATTCAAGAAGCCCTGGCCGAAGGCGATGGGCCGGGCATCGTTTATGCCGCCACGCGGCGCCATACCGAAGAGCTACACGCTCTATTTTCCGAAGCAGGCGTGCCCGCTGTTTGCTATCACGGCGGCATGAAAAAAACCGACCGCATCAACGCCCAGGAAGCCTTTATGAATGGCGAAACATCGGTCATTGTGGCAACCAGCGCCTTCGGCATGGGTGTGGATAAAGCGGATGTGCGCTGGGTTTTTCATGCCGACATCAGTGATTCACTGGACGCTTATTATCAGGAAGTTGGGCGCGCCGGACGCGATGGCAAACCCGCCCGCGCGCTTTTGTTTTACGCACCGTCCGATTTACATGTGCGCCGCTTTTTTGGTGGTGCCACGCACCTGGAAGCCGACGATGTAGCGCAGGTAGCCGAAGCCCTTTCACGCATTAATGGGGCGCTCACCGAAGATGAACTGGCTGAACTGATGAGTTCCAGCTTATCAGCCGCCAAGGTTCACGCTTCACTGCATCGCCTGGAGGAAATCGCGGCTCTACGCGAAAATAATGACGGTATGCTGGAACTGCTCAGGCAAATTTCGCCTGTGGAAGCGTATAACGCGGCACAGGCACAGGAAAAGCATCGCAGCTTTGCCAAATCACGTTTAGAAATGCTGCAAAAATATGCCGAGATTCAAAAATGCCGCCGCGAGTTCTTGCTGAATTACTTCGGTGAGGGCTATGAAGAGCCGTGCAAAAACTGCGATGTATGCCAGAGCAAGCCGCAGGGCAAACAACCTCAAAAAACGGAAAAAACCGAATTAGCACCTTCAATTGTAACTTCTACAGTAGCCCCCAATTCCAACGCGCCTTTTCCCTTAGGGGCGCGCGTGCGCCACGCGGAATGGGGACAGGGCGCGGTTTTGCGCTACGAAGAAGACAAAATGACTGTGCTTTTCGATGAAGCCGGCTACAAAACCTTAGCAGTGGCAGTTGTCATGAAGAATGCTTTGCTTGACCTTCTGCATCCCGCTGAACCAATGTATGGCGTATAAAGCCATAACTAACCAAACAGATGAAAGAAACAGCGCCTTTGAGGGGTGCTGTTTCTTTTGAAATTAAAGGAGAATTCCATGCCTGACTTAATGCCGGAAACACCCAACATCAATGATGTGCCAACCCCTTCACAGGCCGAAGGAGAAGAGAATCCAGGCTCAACCAGCGCGCCCAAAACCACGCCTTCCCAGGCCGAAGGCGATGAAGAAACGATAGATGAATCCCTCGAAAAGCAATCGTAACGCACTAGTCTGAACAAATTTCGCGTTTTGAAGAAAGCGGCGCTGTGTGGTTGATGAAGCGACCAACGTCAACGACGAACAGCGCGGCCACGCGCCATTGCATACAACCGCAAATGTAACGTCACAAAAACAAAGAGCCTGTGAGATTGAATCTCACAGGCTCTTTGTTTTTGTAATTATTGGCCCAATCCGGGTGGCAATCCACCTTGAAAAATCTTTTGTATCATGGCTTGGCCTTTCAGTTTTTGAAACTCTTCGGCCCTGACTTCGCGATAACCGGCGGGAATCGCAAATAGGTTATCGTTCTGCCTGGCGCGGGTTAGCATGGTGACTTCCTGGGTCATGGACGGCTTATTCGTTTTAGGGTCAAGCATTTTCATGCGCATGACTAAGCCGCGAAAAATTTTCTCGAATGCTTCCTGGCCCTCGCCTTTGTTCTCAAAAGTGATTTTGCAGTCTGGCTTGAGAGCATTTTGCAGGTCACGGACTGGATTGGATCCGCTGCTTTGGGGGCAAACGACCAGCTCATTGGAGTTAGCCGCCCATACTTCCATTTTAGTTGTATCGGTGCCGTTTCCCGCGCAACCGAATTTTTCGTTTTTAATAGTCACCATCCAGTGGCGCGTTGGTGTTTCGGCGATGGTTTCTTCGCCTAAATCTTGCATTGTAATAGTGCTGATAATTTTGCCTTCGGGGGGTGGGCCAGGTTTAGCAGAAGGCACACCGGGAATGTTCATGCCGGGCGGAATTATTCCAGCAAGCACGCTCCCCATACCGGCCATTGGATTGACAAAACCGGATTCGTTACCAGTCAAAGCGGAAATAGTATAAATTTTCAAGCTGTCATCAATTTGCACAAGCTGCTTTTTCTCACACAATGTTAGTGTTACATCGTTGATGGAAAACATTCCCATTTCCACCTTGCTTTCCTTACGCTGCGCGCCTTCTTTAACAGCCGTAGTGTAAGAAATTACCGGCTCGCCCATCGCCGCCATCAGACCGGACGCACCACCAGCGCGGCCCATAATCGCGCCCGTATCTACCTTCATTTGTGTTGTCCAGCGCATATCGGCTCGAACGGTTCCAACCAGTAAAACCGGGCTTATGACCATCAATAGAAATCGTTTCATAGCAGTTGTTCCTCAAATTTCCGGCACCTGGATAGTGAACTCATCACTGACAATGCCGCCCGATGGATTGCGTGCCTCAATACGAAAATGCCGCGTGCCGGATGGCAAGCGCACACGAGAAAACTGCGGCGTGAAGCTTTCTACAATCTGGTCTTCCAGTCGTGCCCATTCGGCGCGTTCGTTATCAATGTAGCGCACTTCGCGCAGCCAATACGCCGTAGCGCCCGGTGCGTCGCGAAAGGCAAAGCTCACCATGACTTGCTTACCAAAACGCGCATAGGTCATTTGCAGCGAAGTTAAATCTATCGGCTCCAGGTGACGCGCTGTTGGCGACACTTTGTCAGGCAGCGGAAATTTAGCGGCGGCACAAAGCTCTGCATTTTCGCACGCCTGATAACAGGCAATCAAAGCATCTTGCGCGCCGCGCAAAGCCAGGCCAATAGCTTCCTGGTTACCGCCTTCGAGCGCATTTAACAGTTCTTCACGTGCAAGGCGCAAGGAAGTCATATTTTCGGCAGTATCATGCTGCTGAAACGCGCCGATTACTTCGCTTAACCGCACAAGGGCAGTGCCGGGTGCAACCGGGCAAATTAACGGCTCATCCGGCACTGTTTGTGTTTCGATGTGAGAAAGAATCATCGTTTTGCAATTATACCTTTGCCTGCCTATAGCAAGCCATAAAGCGCCCTAAGTTCTAAAATTGCAATGCCTTTTGGCTTTGGCACCGAATTTGTAGAGGCTCTCGGCGCATTCGTTACACTTTACAGGTAACGAATTTCTATTCGTCTCTTAACCAACATATTTCCGTGAATCAAGGTGATTTCAAGGTATTCCAATGGCTAATCAATCGCTCGGCATGAGCACCGGGATGGAGCAAACACTCAATCCCAAAATGATCGCTTTTTATGAATTGTTGCAGCAACCATCCGTCGAACTCGAACAGGCCATTGATCTGGAATTGCAAGAGAATCCGGCCCTGGAGGTTACGGCGGAACGCTTATGTCCGGCCTGCGGCACAATAATGCTGTCTGCTGTATGCCGCGAATGTGGCTATCGCTTAACGCCCGAAGACGAGCAGCGCGAAGTCGAGCCTAAAACTATTGACCTTGCCATCGAAGCCTCACCCATGGAAAAGCCGGTTTACTACGGCGATGACGAGGGCGATGACATCATGGCGCGCATCACAGCGCCCGAAAGCTTAGGCGAACATCTCATCTGGGTGTGGCGCATGAGCTGCACCGACGAAAATCGTGAATTGGGCAATACCATCATCGGCTGTATCAATGACGACGGCTACCTTGATACCACTTTGGAAGATTTAGCCGAAGGCTTAGGTGAACCCCTCGAAAAATTAGAAGCCATTCTCAAAGAAATTCAGCAACTCGACCCGATTGGCGTTGGTGCCCGCGACTTGCGCGAATGCCTGCGCTTGCAGTTGCAACATCTGGAGTCGAAAGAGCGCGACGAAGGCCATGCAAAGTTAGCGATTCGCCTGATTGATGAGTTCTGGGAAGCCACAGCGCGTCACTCTTACGAAGATATTGCGAGAAAAATCAAAGTGCCGGTTGAAGCCGTGCAAACTGCTGCCGATTTTATCCGGCAACGCTTAACACCCTATCCAGGCCGGCAATATCGCCCGGCCTGGCAAACGCGTTCACCGCAGGGAGAAGCGCGCATTCGACCCGATGTCACTATCACCAAAGTCGAAGGCGAAGACGGCGTTTACGAGGTCACAGTCAGCGAATCGCGCAGTCTGGGCTTGCGCGTTAATGCGGTTTATCGCCAGTTGTGGGATGCCATGCGCAAAGACCCGGCAGGCTATCAAAACAAAGACCGAGAGCACGTTCAACAGTATCTAACACGCGCTCGTGAATTCATTGACAACCTCAATCAACGCCGCAAGACCTTGAAGCTCATCATCGAAGCCGTGGCCGCCGAGCAGGGCCGCTTTTTGGAAGAAGGCACTTACGCTCTTAAGCCTCTGACGCGCCTTTCTGTAGCGCACAAATTAGGACTGCACGAGTCCACCGTCGGACGTGCTGTAACCGGAAAATACGCCATGATTCCGTCCGGGGAAGTCATTCCCTGCGACATGTTTTTCGATTCCAGCTTGAGCATCAAAGAAGTCATCAAAGATTTACTGGCCCAGGAAAATCCGCGCAAACCTTACTCAGATGAGCAAATCAGTGCGGAGCTTATGAAGCGGGGCATAGAGATTGCGAGGCGCACGGTTACGAAATACCGTGAAGCGCTAAAAGTTCCACCCGCTGCCCAGCGGCGGCGCTTCGATTAGTGAAGAGTTTTGAGTTGAAAGTTTTGAGTTAAAAGGCCCGTTTTATGCTTTCATCAAACGGCAGTTAAAATGGCGCGAAGTGCCACTGATTTAACTCAAAACTTTCAACTCAGAACCCTTCGCTCAAACTAAAATGCCCACCTTTAACAGCGCGCAGTTGGCTGCTTTTTTGAATGTTTTACACGAACCAGCACAACTTTATGATGTGCGCGGCAATTTAGTGGCTGAAAATCAGGTGGCCCAGGCCATATCGTGGCCTCATGAAAATGGGGATAGCAACGGAGATGGCAAAGAAATCATTCACACTGTTGATTTAGGTGAGGGTTGGTTTTTGCGGCTTATGAGCCTGTCTCCGTCTTCACCGGCGCCCGTTCGGCTCAGTGGCCAGGCGGGCGTGCGCCCCACTATGCAAGTCTTGCTAAGCGGCATTACTCATGAACTTCGCAACCCTTTGGCTGCCATTCTGACCGCTGTTGGCTTGCTCCAGGATGATTCCAGCGTCAATGAAGAAACGGCCATGCTGTTGGGTGTGGTTCGTAACGAGTCGCGTCGCATGAATCAAATCTTGACCGAGTTCTCGCTTTATGTGAAACCGCCACAGCCCCAGCCGCAAATGTTCGATTTTTCGCAGGTAGCACAAGCAACTTTGCACGAACTAACTCACAATGACACATTGCCCCAAACTTTGAAAATCGAAAATCGCTTGCCTGAATCGTTGATGGTGTTTGCCGATCCTGATCATATGCAGCAAGTGTTAGCCCGCTTGCTGCAAAATGCCGCTTGCGCTTTAAAGTCACAGAATAATGGGACTATAACATTGCGTAGTTATCCACAGGAAGACACAGCGCGCGTAGTGATTTGCGTAGAAGATAACGGCCCTGGTTTTTCACGAGAAGAATCAGAGCATGCGTTCGTGCCGTTTTACTCAACAAAGGCCCAGGCTTTGGGATTAGGTCTCTCCATCGTGCAAGTCGCGGTGCAGGCGGCGAACGGCGCCATCTGGTTGGAAAATCGCGCTTCAGAAACAAAGTCCGAATCTTCAAAAGAAGAGTCAACACCTCACGGCAGTCGTGTTTGCTTCGCCTTGCCCGGTGAGCCTATCGAGACGATATAAATCGGCTTTGCCCTGAGGTTTTGCTCGACTTTGCGCTTCGCTTGGCAAATTTTGTCAAAATTAAGTTTAAGGTAGGTTCGCCTTGCCTCGCATTTTTCTTATATGGTGCGAATTTTTTGTTGTGTCACATTGCTTGCGTTTTAAACGTTAAAGTTTTAAAAGATTGGTAACAGGTTAATTTTCTATCATGGCCCATGTTTTAGTTGTGGATGACCAAAGCGCGATGCGTCTTACTTTGACGGCTCTGTTGAAGCAGGCCGGTCACACTTTAATGCAAGCCGGCACCGGAGATGAGGCGCTCGCTAAGATTTCAGAGAATGACTTCGATGTTGTCATTACTGATTTGAAACTGGATAAAGTCACCGGGCTTGAAGTGCTTCAAGCTGCGAAAGTTAATAATCCGCAAACCGAAGTCATCGTGTTAACCGGCTTTGGCAGCATTGAAAGCGCTGTTGCGGCTATGAAAGCCGGGGCCATTGATTATCTCACCAAGCCTTTTGATACCGAAGAGCTGCTTCTGGCAGTGCAGCGCGCCATGGAACGGCAACGCTTGCGCTCGGAAGTGCAACGCCTGCGCTCTGCTGTCGAAGAAAAAGAGCAGTTCAAGCCCGGCAGTATTGTTTCGGCTTCATCAGCGATGAGCGAAGTTCTCGAAATGGTCAAGCGCGTGGCGCCAACCGATGCAACCGTTCTGATTCAAGGCGAAAGTGGAACTGGTAAAGAGCTTATTGCGCGTGCCATTCATCAAAACTCGCCACGTCATGACCAGCAGTTCATTCCTATCAACTGCGGTGCCTTGCCGGAAAACCTGCTCGAAAGCGAACTGTTCGGCCATGTCAAAGGCGCTTTTACCGGCGCGCATCAAAACAAAAAAGGCCTGTTTGAAGAAGCTGATGGCGGCACGCTGTTTCTTGATGAAATTGGCGAAACCACACCCCCCACACAAGTAAAACTGCTGCGGGTCTTGCAAGACATGGAAGTGCGCCGTGTGGGTGGTAATACGCCTGTCAAAGTGGATGTGCGATTGGTAGCAGCCACCAATCAAAAGCTATTAGAGCGCATTGAAGAAGGCGCTTTTCGCGAAGATCTGTATTACCGCCTGCAAGTTATCTTGATCGGTCTTCCGCCTCTGCGTGATCGGCCCGAAGAAATTATCCCTATCGCCGAACATTATTTGGGCGTTTACAGCCAGAAATTCAACAAACAGGTTAATGGTTTCACTTCCGAAGCCAAGCACGCCCTGCTTGATTATTCCTGGCCCGGCAATATTCGTGAGCTAATTAACGCTATCGAACGCGCTGTCATTTTAGCGCGCACTGCCGAGATTGGCCCCGAAGATTTTTTGCTGACTTTCGGAGGCTCATTACTGAGCCAAAAGAGCAAGGAAAAGGCTGAACCCTCCAACACTAAAACTGATAGCAAAACTGCCACAAGGCGAGCGAAAAAGTAAATATTGAGAATTTGCCTGTAATTTGACTCTCTGGCACTGCCTTTGCAAAACCGCCCGTTGGAGGAAGCACTTTCTAACAGCTATAACGAAATTGCACGTTAAGACATGGCGGATATTCTTTTGGTAGATGATGATGGAAACGTATTGCTAACCATGGCAATTGCCCTGCAACGCAAAGGGCATACTGTAACAATGGCAAGTGACGGCGCCCGCGCCGTGGAACATTTGCAGAAAACAAACTTCCAGTTTTTAGTCAGCGACGTGCGCATGCCCGGCATGAGCGGTTTTGACCTGGCCCGTGTGGCTCGTTCACTGGCCCATCCGCCACGCATTATTCTCACCTCAGCTTACTCCAACATTGGCACGCCCGATGGCTTAGCCGAAGCGTTTATTCAAAAGCCCGTAGATGTTTCAGTGCTTGACGAGCTTTTGCATCACACTGCACCGGAAAAGCCTGCGGAGAAACGTCAGGAGAAGCGCTCCGAGCGACCACCCTTAAATTGGAACACTGCATTCGCTAACGGCCACTAACTCAATGTTAGTGGCCGTTCTTTTTGCG
>DASWNL010000260.1:0-8127 GCA_036399215.1 Abditibacteriaceae bacterium | reverse complement strand
AGCGGGCGCTTTTGAAAGCGCCGTGATGAAACAATTATTGGCAGCGGCGCAAGGGCGGTTTGCTTGCCATCACGCCGCGCATAAACTTCTAAGCGCCGCGCGAAATCGTAGTCTTCAAACAGCGGCCAGTTTTGAAAGCCGTTTAATTCATCAAACACTGCACGTCGCACCCAGATGCCGCTATCGCCATAATAAAGGCCCAAACGCCGCTGCTGCCGCGCAATGCGTGCGAATAAACGCGTTGCCGATGTTCGTTCATCAAAGCGTAAGCGAAAATTGCCGCCGCAGAGTTGTGAGTTTTCCGCGCACCTCTCTAAATATTCCAGACTGCGCCGATGCACACGCGCATCGGCATGAACAAACCAGAGTATTTCACCGCTGGCCACACTTGCGCCCATATTTAACTGGGCGCCGCGCCCTCGCGCGCCTTTAGCAATCAACGCGCCCTTCTGGCGCGCTATAGTTGTAGTTTCATCCGAACTGTCGCCATCGCTGATGACAATTTCACGCTCTGGGCCGGCAATTAAATGCAAGCTTTCGATTAACACTCCAAGACGCGGCGCTTCATTCAGCGTGGGAATAACGATGGAAATTTGGGGAATCTGCACAATCAGGAAGTTAGTTTAGGCATATATTGTTAACAATTACTCACAATGGCGAAGCGACACCTCACTTAGCTCACGGCGTCTAACTGTCCCGTGATTTTACGAGATAAGATTCTTTGCACTACAAGTGTTTTGGCGGTTGCGTTTTCTTTGCAGAGTGCTCGTGCGGCGACTGTAGCTTCCAGCTCTCATCCTAATGCGATTTATCAGGGCTTTAATACCGGCGCTGTGCCCTTTGAAACTTTCGCAGTCAAAGACGGTGTGCCCTCAGGCGCTCGCTTCGCCCTCGATAGCGGCACGCTTAAATTGACCAATGCTTTTGCCGGTTCGTTTAGCGTCAACACCAAAATCGAGCCGTTTAGCGCCGATAAATACAGCCACCTGTTTTTTGATTACAAACTCACGCCGGATGTGAAAGTCAATCTGTTCTTCCTGGTGAACGATGTCTTTCATGGCGTGACTTTTAGCGGGCCAAATACGGTGCGCCCCGGCTCGCATTTGTTGGGCAAAGTTGAAGGCGTCAAGACCGATGGACAGTGGCATCGCGCCCATGTTCCCTTGCGCGATTGGCTGCGCGAATACGACCCTTTGGCCGAGGAACTGAATGTTACGATGGTGGTTATCGGCAACTGGGATAACAGCGGCTGGCTAATGGCGGGCATGGGCGGCAACGGGCCGGGCGCGACGTGGTGGATGGATAATTTTGCTTTGGTGGGCGGCGGGCCGGGCGAAGTTAAAGCTGAGTTGAAAGCCGATGACGGCAAGGCGCTGCCCAACGTGGCTGGCGCGCAATGGATGCTGGATGGCAAGAAAGCCGGGCAAGGCGCTGCGATAACCACAACTGCCAGTGACGGATTCCACTTGTTGGAAGCGCGCGATGCAAACGGGAAACTCTTAGCCTCTTACCCGCTTTATGCCGCTTCAGGCGCCCCAAAAATCGGGGCGGCGCGCCTGGATGGTGACTTAATTCGCATTCCTATTAATGCACCCGCCGGTTTGAAGGTAAAAGATTTAAAACTCAAAGTGGGCGAGCGTGAATTTACCGCCGCTTCCAAATGGATGCAGTGGAACGGCGATGAACTGGTTTTCGATGCCGGTGCGGCAGGAATGCGCTGGAAAGATGGCGGCAGTTTGGGCGTGCAAGTGAGTGGCGTGAGCGATGTGCAGGGCCGCACCGCACCGGAATGGAAAGGTAACCTCACCGTAGATTACACCGGCCATAAAGCGGCGCCCGGCGTGCCCAAAGTGCAAATCGAAGGGGTGCCGACTCCGCGCCCGCTTCCTGAACTGCGCAATGCCGATTTGCCACAACCGACGGTTCCGGCGCCGATTTTTGGTGCCGGTGACGGCACTTTTGAAGAAAGTGTCGATGAATGGGTTTCCGTTGATCCGGGCGAAGATGCCATCTTGGAGCGGGATAATGCAACGGCGGCAACAGGAAAATATTCGCTGCGCCTGACCAGCCCCAAAAACGCGGCGCGGTTCTGGGCAACGATTCGCACCAGTGGCTTCGATGCCGCTAAAGTGCCGGTCATTTCGTTCGATTACAAAATCCCGCCGCAATTGCGCGCTGACTTCATGCTGCGTTTTGATGGCAAGGACTATTCCATTCAATTTACGGACAAAGATAATCCGGCGCCGCGCCTTGGCGTTGTGTCGGATGTGATCGCTGATAATCAGTGGCATCATGCCGAAATCAATTTAGGCGCTTTGCTGCGCGAAGCCGTGCCGGGCCGCAATGAATACCGCGTGGATGCCTTTTATATTGGCGATGGCGGTTGGCTGGGCAATGCGCGCGGCGTGCAATACTGGTTCGATAATTTCCAGTTTGTGCCCCTTGTCAAAGGCACACCCTTGCAAGTCAATGTGGCTGTCCAGGATGTAACCGGCCTCAAGGGCGTTTCATGGCTGTTGGATGACAAGCCGCATACGCCTGTCCCGACGCAAGTTAAAGCCGAGGGCAAAATCGAACTCACCGGATCAGGCCGCAAGTGGCTGCACGTGCGGGCGCAAAACGGCGCCGGTCAGTGGAGCCAGACATTAGATGTGCCGTTGTGGCTCAGCGAAGGGCCGCCAAAGGTGGCGTTGGATGCCGTTACGCCATCGCCCGGCGCGCGAACTGTGCCGGCCAGCCTTGAAATTCCCCTGCGTGCTGAAGGCGGCATCAAAGGCGATAGCATCAAGTTGGCTGTCGCAGGCCGCGATTATACCTTAAAAGATGCGGCGCTGACTTATAACAAAAAAGACAACAAAATTGTGTGGGAAGCCGCGTCGGCTTTAGCTGCGGGAGCGTTGAAAACGCCGGAAAACGGCGCGCGCATCGAGTGGAAACTGGCGCCTGTGGTGGATTTCTTAGGCGAAGAGGCTGCGCCCGCCGAAGGTCACTGGATTAACGATTTCGCTGGTGATAAGACCGGCCCACGCGTGCAGGTGTCTTCGGAAACGCACGCGCTTTATTTTCACGATGACGGCGAAGGCGAACTCAAATGGAAAGCGGATGAAGGCTCCAAAGTGGAAAAGGTTGCACGCGAGGGCGGTGGCAGCGCCTTAAAATTCACCAATGCCACCGAAGGCGGCACTTTTTTGGTGCAGGCCGATTTCCCCGAAGCCTTAGCCTGGGATGTGCGCCGCTACGGCCTGATCTCCTTCGATTATCGTGTGCCCGCGGGAGCGAATGTGATGATTCGCCTGCGCTTTTCCAATGGCCGCACCTGGCCGATGAACTTCGCCGGCGAAAAAATTGAGCGTGCCCTGGGCAGCGTGCCCGATATTGTAGCCGATGGCAAATGGCACACAGTAACTTTCAACATGGCCGATTTTATGGAGCGCGACCAACGTGAACGCAGCTCACGCAACCTCACCATTACCGGCTTTGAATTCCGTGACATGACACAGAAAACGCCCGCGAATGTATCGTGGGAATTGGATAACTTCCTGATTCAACAAGGCGGCGGCCCGGCGGTTAAACTGGCGTGGAGCGCGCATGATTTGAGTGGCGTGAAAGGTTATCGTGTTGCCTGGGATCAAAAGCCGGCCACAACTCCTACTGAGACAGCGGCGGAAACTACGCGCAGTGTAGAAGCGACGCCGGGTTTATATTATTTGCATGTGCAGGCCGAGGATGGCGCCGGCAACTGGGGGCCGGTGTTACACCGCCCGGTCATCACTGCCGAAAAGTCTTCTGCCGCCGCTGCCAATCCGTTTCTTTCGGGCGCTATTGTTCGTTAAATTTTCAATGATTACTTACGTTACTGTTCCGCAGAGTTTTGAAAACATGGAAGAAGCCACCATCGGCAAGTGGCTCAAAAAAGAGGGTGAAACGGTTGCGCTTGGCGAGGCCTTGTGCGAGTTGATTACGGAAAAGACCACCTTTGAACTCGCAGCCGAAGGCGAAGGCGTTTTGCGCTTGATTTTAGCACCCGAAAAATCCATTGTGCCGGTTGGTTTCACGTTAGCCTTCATCGGTGAAGCCAACGAAGCCCTGCCCGATATCGAAGCCGAAAACACGGCACTCAAAGAATTGAAAAAAGATGTGGAAGATGTGGGTGAAAATACGCTGAAAGTGCCATCTCTTAGCGTCCCATCTCTCAATGTGACCAATCTAAGCGCGCCCGCTTCAACTACTGCAACAGCTTCATCAGCACCTTCAAATTCTCGTGTGCGTGCCACGCCCGCCGCTCGCCGCGCCGCGCGCGATAAGGGACTCAACATTGAAGATGTAGCCGCCCAATTTCCCGGCAAAGTTCTCAGTGAAGAAGATGTTGCAAACTACCAGGCATGATAATCGGTATAGGCCTGGATATTTGTGGAATTGAGCGCGTAGCGCGCTATCTTGAACGCTATGGCGACCGCTTCACGCGACGCTGTTTTACGCCGCGCGAAATCGCGCACGCCGAGCGCTTCAAACATAATGCTGAACAATACGCAGCACGCTTGGCGGCTAAAGAAGCGGCCAGCAAAGCCCTTGGCACCGGCTGGCGCCAGGGTGTGCATTGGAAAAACTTCGAGGTAGATAGCCTTCCATCGGGCAAGCCGATTCTGCGCGCTTCAGGCCGCGCCGCCGAACTGATGTCACAAATGGGCGTGACCAATATCAATATAACCCTCACCCACGATGCCGGTGTCGCCGCCGCCGTTGTCATCTTTGAAGGCGAGTAGGGCTGAAACATGAAACTGCCGCTTTGACTCAAAACGCCAATGGCGAGCAACACGCATAACCATAGTAGCGGCTGGAAACTCAACCTGCTTTGCCTGCTATCGACCTTTGTCCCTGGCTGTGGTATTGGTCTGCTCATGTATATTCAGTAGTTTTACTTTTGGCTGGTGATAGCCCTTTATCTGGGATTAATTTTCACTAAATGAAATCGTGCAGTCTGGCAGGGCGCCACTATCGTTTTGTGTGTTTTGTTCTTCTGGTGTTTGGTAGCCGAGTCAGCAATTCTCTGTCCTTAAGTCTCAGTGCATTGAAATCCGGTAACACATTTTTGCACCTGTAAAGTCCAGTCCAATGAATCAACTACTATATGAGCAAAGAAAGTTAGCATTGATTGAAGAAATCACAAGAGTGTTTGAGGGTGTATCGCGCGAGAATGGTGTGTCATTGAGTGAAGCGTGGATTATTGACGATTACGGAAGTGACGAAGAGCGGGTAGAGGCCCGGAAGAGAGATACAGAAACGAGATGGCAAGATGTCCCCGATGATGACATTTGTTTCGGTTATTCCTGCCTGAGCTTCTTAGATGAAATAGGATTTCATTATTATATTCCGGCTTACATCGTGTGGTATCTTCGGAACATGGATAATGAAGACCCTGAACCGCCCAGTTCCAGCTCAAATACGTTTGACTCACTCATATTTCATTTGACTTTAGAAAATTGGGGTGGTTGGGAAGAGTATTATCTTCGTAAATATAGTCTCTTTACTCCGCAAGAGTCCAAAGCCATAGCCCAATTCCTTCAATTTGATGCAGAGCGCGAGGATGTCTGCAACAGAGAATGCGACCAAATGTTTCACGAAATGTTATCCAAAGAAGGCTTGTCACAGGAAGAAATTGATGTTCGCGTGCGTGAGATAGAGCAGATGCGAATTGAACATGATTCACCAGAAAACCATGCAAGACGGGCTTTGGAGAGATACTGGGGACAATTCCTTTAACCGAACACTAATCCTTTATCATTGGTCGCTATAGGCCCCGCATTCGCGTTTGGTATCGGCGGCGTTTACTGGCTGCACAGGAGAATATGAAATTGTGTTCTTCATGCCAAAGCTAAGGGCACCGTTGAAATCAACGGTGCCCTTAGCTTTTACTTCTTGAGTTTTACGAACTCATAATCTTCTCTTGATTCGCCAGGATTTGCTGCTGGTTGGTCAGAATTTGGTCGAGTTTGGATTGATTGCTCTTAATCTCTTCCTGGTTGGCTTTGATCGTTTCTTGATTCTCCTTGATCGTCGCCTGGTTGTCTTGAATCGTTTGCTGATTCTCCAGAATCATTTTTTGATTCGCCAGCACATCTTCGTTGCTCATCGTTGTCTCCTTTTGATGTCCGTTAAAAAGTCACATTGGTATCGAAGCGCAAGCGCCATTGGTGCTTGCTACTGTCGGTGGTTGGTGTAACGCCTAAGCGGTCGCGTTGCGAAACCAAAGCCCACAGGTGAAAGCCGATGTTGTCGCGCACTTGATAGTTGGTGCCGAGCAAGTGGCTGCGATGGTTGGTTTGCAGGAGAAAATCATCCTGTGAAACAACCGAAAACACCGCATCCTGCCCGATGTTTTGCCACTGGTAATAATGACGCCAGTCGCCCTTTTTGCGGTTGGAACCCAGCGCAGCGCCTAAGGCGTAGCCCGTGTCTTGCGGGATGTTGGCTTTGAGGTTTTTGATATATTCGGCGCTGAAAACCAGAGGCTTTTTACTACCTCTATCGCGACGCAGGGCCAGAATCGAGTTCACGATATTAAATCGCGAAGCAAAGTCGAGCGTCGGCCCGGCGCCAACTGTAGCGTTGCCGGAGTTTTCGCCCAAAATTGCCCCAGCGCCCGCCGGAGTCAGGTCGCCATAACGATAGTAGCCCAAAGCTAAACTGGGCTTCCATTTTTTACCCATTTTGGCGTGTAAAGCGGCCTGCGCTACAAAACTGCGCGAGTCTTGGACGGCTTGCTCCAACAGCAGGTATTCGCCGACGGTGAAATCCATGCGCTCAATAGAGCCTTTGCCGGCTTTTGAATAGTTAAAGACCACGCCTTCGGGCTGCACATCGGCATCCCACACCAACTCGCCATAAACCGGATTGACGAAAAAGGGATGCTGAAACTTGCCCGCCGTAGCCGTTAAACCGGGCACGCCTTTGGGCTTGTAAGACAGGTAAAGCCGATCAAAACTCGCTTCCATTCGATGAAACACTTCGCCCAGAGTGACGTGCGGTGAATTGGCGTCGGTGCGCAGTCCGGTAGAGAGTCGGACGCCGGCAGTCACCTGGTCGGAAACTTGATAAGTGCCGCCAACGCGAAAACGCACTCGTTCGCGGTGGCGCGAGGGCTGGCTGTCTAAACCGAAACTGGATTCATGGCGCAAGCGCACATCGCCCGACATCTTAAAGCGGCTGGGCAATTTGGCCGTAGCAGCCGGGGTAGCAACCGCTGTAGTAGTCGGCGTTGTCGCCGGTTTAGCGCGCTCGTTGCGCAAGGCGTTTATCAAAGCCTGTAACGCGGCTACGGTTTCCGGCTTTAAGTTTTGCTCCTGTGAAAGCGCAACCGCAGCGCGATCTAAGGCGCTTTCGATGGCGCTTTGGTTGGCGCTTTGAGTTGAATTATTTTGTGCCGAAACCGGCGCGCTAAAGAGCGAAAAACAAACGGCAAACGGCAAAACGGCGAGAGGCGCTTTCTTATAGAGCAAGGCGCCGGGCTGTTGCGTCCGTTGCGATTTGTTCATTACTGTTTGCGCTCCTTATCGGCTCCATTTTCGGCCAGTTGCGCGCTCCGAACTGCCTGTTTGATTTCGGTGAATCTCATGGTGCGATCCCAGGTAGTGTGCGCCTTGCCATCCACTTCCACATACGCGCCAATAACGAGATTAATGCGCCCGCCTTCCTGCCTGGGTGATAAATCGAGGTCACGTCCCTCGTTGAACAAAACGCGGCGTTCGTCCAGGCCGCCAAAGTAAAAGTCTTTTTTATCGGGATTGGTGTCACCGGCGGCCACATCCAGAGGAATCCAGCCGTAGTTGGGCGCGAAAAATTCGACGGAGCAGCGATAGCCGGGGTCAATGTCCTTACCTTCGTTTTTGGCTTGCAGGCGCGAGCCGAAATAAAGTCGCGTCGGGATGCCGTTGGCGCGGGCCAATGAGCTAAACAAAGCGTGCATATCGGTGCAGGAGCCACCACCGTTAATGCGACAATACTCAACCGAGCCGATTTTTGAGGGCTTAGGGGCAGTTTCGCCCTTGGAATAATGCTCGGCTTTGTCCACCACGTAGTCGTAGATTTTGCGGGCGCGAGCAATGACATTGGTTTCCCCACCGACGATTT
>DASWNL010000259.1:0-4817 GCA_036399215.1 Abditibacteriaceae bacterium | reverse complement strand
TTACATTGCTTATGGCTGTTGAGCCGAGGGTCACCGCTACTTCCTTGCCGCCGAACAGTTGCAAAGCTAAGAAGATCAACGCTGCTGCAACTCCAGCACCGCCAATGTAAAGAATGTAGTTGGTGTATTCCGAATAGCGATCTACCAGACCATCCAAATTCCACAGCGCCTTTTGCACTTTGCTGGTTTCACGCTTCTCGGCTTGCACCATGTTTTGAACTGCATGTGCCGCCACCTGGTTGGCCGCGCTTTGCGGCCCACCCGGAAGCGTCGGGGGCCGGGGGGCGGCATTTTGAGGGCTTCGCGCCGGCGCACTCTGGCCTGGCGCGCCCGGAGGCACTGGTGGAGTTGGTTTTTGTGGCCCCGTAGCGGCAGGCCGGGCTTGGCCTGAAGCCGGGCCTGAATTCGGCGCGGTTCCGGGTGGCACCGGTGCTTGTGGGCCGCGCGGCGGCGCTGGCGCATTTGGTTGCCCTGCCGTTGGTTGTCCTGCTGCTGGTTGGCCCCCTGGCTGTCGCGCTGTGGGAGCCGCTTGTGGCGGGCGCGCACCCGGCGGCGTTGGGGGCTGAGGGGCGCGGGGTGCCGTCCCTGGCACAGTAGGAACGTTTGGGGCAGCCGGTTGCGATGCCGGTGGAGCTGAACGCCGCGCTTGTGGTGGCTGTGGTGCTGCCGCTCCTTTGGACGCTGGCGCCGGCGGTGTTGCAGGTCGAGGCGGCGTGGCCGTTAACTGGTTTAAATCGGGCAATGGCGGAACACCCGATGGCGCTGCAGGAGATGGATTTGTCGTTGCAGGTTGAGACGCCGCTGGTTGAGGTGCCGCCGGTTTAGGCGCAGGTTTGGAAACCGGCTTGTGCGTGGGTGCCGGGGGTTCGGGTTCAGCAGGCAAGACAAAAGAAAACGCTGTCGGTGCCGCAGGAGAGGAGGGCGCGGATGGAGATGCGGGAGTGGATGAAGCCTCAGGTGCAGCAGATGGTGTCGCTGTGACAGACGCAGCGGTTACCTCTGTCTTTGCTGTTTCTTCAGACAATATCGGTGGAGCAGGCGGCGTTGGTGGCGCAGCCTGCACGTTTGGCGCCTGTGGAGTTGGCACAGACGCTGCTTTGGCTGCTTCAGCTTTTTCTTCCGGCTTATCAAGTGCCGAGTCATCTACGAAACGAAAATCAGACATACGGAATCTCCTGCGTCTCTAAGCTTTCGACGCGGTTTGGTTAAATTCAGGTTGGGCTTTTAGTTTACGGATTAGACCGCCGTCGCGCAGAATCTATGGATCAACTCTGGCTCAAGCGCTTTTTCTCTTCGGCAGCCATAAGTTCGTGCGCTTCTTCTAAAATGGAGGGGATGCGAGCGGCAAACGGACTATTCTTCAAAACCTCCAAAAGTTGTGGTTCCTGGGTTTTGTCCCACTCGCCCGGTTTGCAGCCGGGAAACCAGTGCCCGGCGCCGCCCATCAGGTTGTAGCGCATCTTACCCCACTCCACCAAATCCAAAGAGCGTGCGAATGTCCACAGGCGCAAGATTTCCATGACGTTTAAGTCGCCGGGAATTTGATGATGGTCGGGAATGCCTTCACTCCATTGCGAGCACCAATCTTCGCCCAAAACTTCGTTCATCTCTTCGCGCAAGCGCTTTTCGATTGGGGCCACAACTTCTGCGGCGCGATCATAATGTTGCAAGGCTTCGATATGCTCATCAAAATCCGAAGGCCGCGCCGCGCCACAACTGAGCGTATGGACTTGCGGACGCGACAGGCAATATAAATCGTTGAACTGCATCGGCGAAAGCGGCGCGCAGAGTTCTTTGATCTTTGGCGACGGTTCGTATAACTTGCCGCCTTTATCGTTAGGAGAAATGATGAAAACGCCCATGTCCTGTTTTTGGGCCGCTTCAATTGAAGGCCAGTTGAGCGGGTTCACGAAATACCAGTGGACGTTAAAATAATCGAACTCACTGGTATTCACCGCTCGCGTAATCATGGTTTGCGTGCCGTGCGTTGAAAAACCGATAAAACGAACCCGCCCGTCTTTTTGCAGACGGCGCGCCGCTTCCATGCAGCCACCTCGCAAAACGGTTTGATTCAAGGTTTCCTGGTCATTGACACCATGAAAGCTCATCAAATCCACATAATCGAGCTTCAAATAGCTCATGGATTTCTCAAAGTTTTCCAGGAACACTTTGGGGTCTTCATTAGGCCAGACTTTGGTCTGCACAATCAATTTTTCGCGCGGCAACTTGGGCAGAATCCAGCCCAGTTGCATTTCGCTTGAGCCATAACCACGCGCGGTTTCGATGTGGTTAATGCCCAGTTCCAGAGCGCGCTCAATTGTCGCTTCCAGGTTGGCCTGACCGGCTTTTTCCACTTCTTCGGGTTCAACGTCTTTCCATGCTTGTTGATAACGCATCCCACCGCAGGAGAAGACTGGCATTTGCAGTTCGGTGCGGCCAAAACGACGATATTTCATCACGTTTTCGTTTGTCATTGGCCTCAGTTTAGCGCAGGGCAACTGCTTTAGAAATTTTCAAAGATTAAGAGCAACATCATTCTTCGCGGGCGCCCTCTGGGCAGGACTCAGAATGACATTGCTCCCCTTTATCTCTGTGTTCTATTCCGCACACTGACTCTTAACGCACATTGACTCTTAACGCACACCTCACTTTTGTAATCGGTTATAATGGGTAAAATTTCGCGGAGGTTTTGTCATGCAATGCACAAAAAACATCGTGGTGTTCAGCATCCTACTTTTGACCGGTGCGAACTTAACTCAACCATCGAAAGCAGCCGTAGGTAAATATAGTCGCGCCCCTGTTTATCAGCAGCGCGTGAAAGTTATCTCAGACGAACTCAAACCGCAAATCGCCGCTTTGTGGCAACTCTTCGGCAAGTTGGAAGCGCAGACCACTACCATGCAAAAACGCGCCGTCCGTGATGGCCGAGCCAGCGCAGCGGATAAAGACGAATGGAACAGACTAAAAACCTCGTTGAGTTCCTTGCTGCAAAACCTGCGTGCCAACACGAAACGCCTGCGCTCAGTTTCGCCCGTGCCTAAATCGCTGAAGAAAATTGACGCCAAATTCGTGGATGCTTCTTTTGAACTGGAAGAAGGCTTTGACTCTTTAGTAGTCTGGACAAACACGCCTTCATCCGAAATGAAACTGCAATTGGGGCGTCAACTCAGAAAAGGCATCAACAGTTGGACCAATGCCCTGATTGCCCTCAATCGCGTCACTGATAACGGAGTTAAAGCTAAAGTTTATACACCAGATTAAAACGCCAAAAAGCGGCGCCTTCAAAACCCTGGGACGCAAAAAACTATACAATGTCAAACAAGAGGAAAGCTTTTTCAATTAATTCACATCGAATGGTCGAAATGGGACACTTTAACTGCAACACTTCGCTTCATAGATACTCCATTGGCACTCTCTGGCACGCCTGATCGTGTAAAGACGAGGCCAAAAAAGATAAAAACCGTTTTTGGTTTATTGTCTCTAAAGGTATTCCATGAGAAATGTGAGTTTTTCAGCTTTGCGAGCTTTATCCTTACTGGGTATTGTGGCGTGGTTGCTCAGCGGCGCGAGTAGCGCGAAACAGCAATACATCGCTCTGGCGGATACGCCAGCCACCAAAGCAAAGCTGCGCTTCAACAAAGATATTCGTCCGATTCTTTCCAACTCGTGTTTTTTGTGTCACGGGCCGGATGAGAAAAAGCGCTCGGCGAAGTTGCGCCTCGATGTGCGAGAAGCTGCTATCGAGCATGGCGCTCTTGTGCCCGGCAAGCCGGACGAAAGCGAACTGCTCAAACGCGTCATGGCACATGGCGATGAGCAGATGCCGCCACCCGATAGCGTTAAGCCTCGCCTGACCGACCGCCAGATTGCCACGCTGCGCCAGTGGATTCTCGAAGGCGCCGAATATGAGCCGCACTGGGCTTTCGCTTCGATTGCCGAAGTGGCGCCTCCAATTGTCGCCAATAAAACATGGCCTAAGAATCCAATTGATAATTTCATCTTGGCACGCTTGGAAAGCGAAAAGATTCAGCCTTCTTCGCCCGCCGATAAAGCCACGCTTTTGCGCCGCGTCCATCTCGATTTAACCGGGCTTTTGCCAACGCCCGATGAAGTGCGCGCTTTTGAAAACGATAAAGCGCCGGATGCCTACGAAAAAGTCGTGGACAAACTTCTCGCTTCACCGCATTACGGCGAACGCTGGGGCCGCCATTGGCTGGATCAAGCGCGTTATGCCGATTCCAACGGCTATACCTTCGATAACGAGCGTCCGATGTGGCCCTATCGTGACTGGGTTATCAAAGCCTTCAACGATGATATGCCGTTCGATCAATTCACGATTGAGCAACTGGGCGGCGACTTGTTACCCAATCCTACCAAGTCGCAGTTGATCGCTACAGCCTTTCACCGCAATACGGGCATCAACGAAGAAGGCGGCACCGACCCCGAACAGTTTCGCGTCGAAGCCACAGTTGATCGCACCAATACCACGGCAACCGTGTGGCTCGGTCTGACGATGGGCTGCGCGCAGTGCCACACGCACAAGTTCGACCCCATTACGCATAAAGAATACTTTCAAATGTTCGCGTTTTTCAATAACAACGAAGACGTGAATAATAAAGGCGCTACGATTGCAGTCGCGCGTGATGAAGTTTTCGGCAAAGCGCAGCCGATTAGCCCCGCCGATGTAGCTAAAGCGCAGGAAGCCTGGGAAAAGAAAGAGTTGGCACGTTTAGCACCGCAGGCGGCGACTCAGGCGCCCACCACCTGGTCAAACCCACAGTATGCGGAATACGATACGGAAAACAACGCCGGCTTCC
>DASWNL010000258.1:0-18299 GCA_036399215.1 Abditibacteriaceae bacterium | reverse complement strand
GCTTACCGGGCTAAAGATGGATTTGGCATGGTTGGATCAAAGGCTGATGGCTGATGGAGCTTTGTCGAATGGCGAGCTACAACAGAAAATCCGCTCCATGCTACAGGGCATTAGCACTACGATCCAGTTGGGGCAGCGCATTGCTACGAAGTTACGCCCCGCCGTTTTGGACGACCTTGGATTGGAGGCGGCCATCGAATGGCAAGTGCAAGAGTTTCAGGAGCGCACCAATATGCAGTGCGATTACGTTTCAAGTCTGGGTAATATGGCCTTGCCGCACCAGCTATCCACTGCGGTGTTCCGTATCTTGCAAGAATCCCTCACCAACATCGCCCGTCACGCAGCCGCCAGCCGCATTAGCGTCCTTCTCGAAGAAAATGCAGGCTACTTGATGCTCGAAGTGCAGGATAATGGACGTGGCATGAAAGATCGCCGTGCGGCCAAGACAAAATCTCTGGGACTATTGGGCATGCGGGAACGCGCGCGGCTCATAGGTGGGGAAGTTACGGTCAACGGCGTCACAGGCCAGGGCACAACAGTCACGGTTCGCATCCCACTGCATCAGGACGGAAATTTATGAACGGCACACGAAAATTCTTGATTGTTGACGACCACGCGGTGGTGCGGCAAGGATTGAAGGCTATCCTGGCCGAAGCCCATCCCGGCGCGCGTCTGGGCGAGGCGCAAAACGCGATGGAGGTTTTTAGCCAGTTGCGCCAACATGAATGGGATTTGGTGATGCTCGACATCAATATTCCAGGCACCAGTGGTCTGGAAATCCTCAAGGATATCAAGCAGGAATACCCGGCGCTGCCGGTCTTGATGCTGAGCGCCCACTCTGAAGATCAATATGCCATGCGTGTTTTGAAAGGGGGCGCTGCGGGGTTTCTTACCAAAGGCAGCGCGCCGGAGGAATTGGTGCAGGCTGTTCGCAAGGTGCTGGGCGGCGGCAAGTATGTCAGTCCCGCGCTCGCGGAGAAACTGGCTTCGCACCTTGATACGAAACGCGACGGGCCACCGCATGAGCTACTTTCTGACCGTGAGTTTCAGGTGCTGCGCCTTATCGCTTCAGGAAAAACCCCCACCGAAATTGCGGCTGACCTCTCGCTAAGCGTTAAGACGATCAGCACGTTCCGCACCCGCATTCTCGCTAAACTGGATATGCGAAACAGTTCCGAATTAACCCACTACGCCATTGACAACGGCTTGCTTGAGTAGGATTCCCTCCCACTAATACACCCGGTTTCAAAGGGTGAAATCTGCGTCCTCTTTTGTCCTACAATTCATCGCGCCGTTTTCCTATACAAACCTTCTCCTCTTTCCGACAGGATTTGACTTGAGTCCTCAACCTGATAAGGCACAATTACTATAGCAGCGGAAGAGACCGCTCAATTAATTAGTCCTTACGGACACAGGAGAAAAAAACATGAAACAGATTCGCAAGCAAATAGCAGGACTCAGTATCGCAATCGGCGCCCTCGTCGCAGTCGCCGGAGCCGCCCAGGCCGACGGCACCAGCGACGGCTCTACCGCCGCCAGCGGCGACACGCTCGTCACCATGACGGTGCCCAAGTTCGCCGAAGTCCAGGGCGCCACCGGCAGTGTGGGATTCACAGTTACATCCGCTGATTATGCCGCCGATTTCAAAAGCAATGCGAACCTGATCGGCTTCAAGGTGCGCACTAATAGCACCGCTGGTCTGACGGTTAAAGTCAAAGGTGCGGCCAGTCCGACCCTCCTTAACGGCGACATCGTCGTGAGCAGTGATGACGGCAGCACCTCTGCGCTCACGCTGGGCACGACAGCCGCGACGATTTGGACTAACGGCGTGAACATCGATGAATTGCCGGTCGCGAACAACGTGAACCTTGGTGTCCGTATCAACAACCTCCACCGTTACACGTCCACCGGCGCCTCCACCTACACCAACACTCTGACCTTCACCGTTCTGCCTAACTAACAGTATTGATGCAGGAACATCGTGAGGAGTCTTACAGCCTGTGCGTCCTCTTCCCGCCGGAGTGGCGATGAGGACGCACAGGCTTGAAAGACCGGAAAGGGTGGGAACATTGAAAACGCCGCACGTCGCTAAGATTGCTCCATCTTTGGTTGCCTTGACTTTGTGTGGGAGCGGTCTTTTAATCCAGGCCAGGCCAACCACCGCATCTCCCAGGCGCCCGCTGCCGTTCCAACTCCCAGTCACTGCACCTAACGGTTTACCGGACGCAGTGCCGGCACTCACGCCAGAGTCTCTGCGGCCACATCCCCGTCCCATAGTGGACAACGTCCAGATGCAATGCACTTTAGTTGCTCCGCTGGTGGTGACGGCGCGGGATCTGGCAAACGGCTTGATCGAAGCGCACGGCGTGATTCGCATCGTCATTAACAGTAGCGCCGGTTGCATCGTGCAAGTCGGCAGTGCCAGAGGTAGTGGCCAGACGCTCCGGCTCGACGGGGCCAATGACTCGAACCTGGAAATCAAGGTTGAAAACCGCGTTACCGGTGGCCAGGTGCTGGGTGCCTTCGCGGACTACGCTCCGGTGCCGTCGGGCCGGCGCAATTTATGGGCAAGCACTCGGCCAGTAGCCAGTGACTCCAACCGCCCGGCACTGGAAATCAGCATCCGCATCAAGTCGCTCAGCCGCTACGCGCCAGGCGATTACGCAACCGGCTTATCATTTACCGTGCTCCCGAACTAAGCACTCAAAAGCATTCGTGTAAGAGTCTTCCAAGGAACTATTATGCCGTTATCATTCAGTCCATTATCGCTGCTTTGTGTTGTGCAGCGCGCTGCCCTGCCGTTGCTTCTCGCGCTGCTGGCGCTTCCCGGCCAGGCCGATTTCACTGTTGGGCCGATGGAAGTGCAGCTTAAGGTGCCGCGCCCCGGCGCCCGCATCACCAGCGAGTTTGAATTGTATAATACCGGCACCAAAGAGCTGCATATCTCCGCCTATGTCTCAGACTGGACCAAGACGAAAACCGGGGAAGTGGAGATTGGTGACCCCGGCACACAGCCTAACTCCTGCGCCACCTGGATTACGCTCAATCCGGTCGAGTTCAATCTCGCGCCCAAACAGACAGTGAAGGTCCGCTTCACTATTGCAACCCCGGCAGATTTGGCCGACGAACGCCATGCGCTGGTCTTCTTCCAGTCGCGGCCGGTGCCGGTCAAGGGCAACTACAATATGCAGCTTGCGATTTCCACGCGTTTCGGCTGCAAAGTATTTGTGGTGCCGGCTAAACCGCTGGCGCCCCAGGGCAAACTCGCCGGCATGACGATGTCGCCCGCCTCCAAACTCCAGGTCACGTTTGAGAATACCGGCGCGGTCAACGTGCGCCTGAACGGCACGGTTGAGGCGCGTGGCGCGGATGGCCAACTGGCGGCCAAAGGCATTCTTCTACCCGTGCAGACGCAAGTCCTACCGGGTGGCGTGCAGCCCTTGTCACCACAGTGGGACAGGCCACTAACACCCGGCGTCTATCAACTACGAGCGGTCATTGACTATGGGGGAAAGCAACTGCTCGGCGGCGAGATCAAAGCCACCGTGGCGCTGCCTATCGCTAAACCAGCCGAAACACCGGACAAAAGCCAGACGCCCTCAGATAGTGTGCCCCCAACCAACGCTGCGGCTGCGGTAACTGCGGCTGCACGCGAGACCGAAAACCCGCCCCAAGAAACCACGAACGGATTATGAATATCCTTGCGAAGTCGGCTGGCACCAGTCGCTGCCACAGGTTCGGCCTGACTTTGCTAACGCTGGTGGGCTTGCCCTGGCTTTCAGGTGTTGCGGCCGCGCGTCCACTGGTGTCATATGGCGTGAACCTGGACGGCTACGCGTGGGGCAATCAGGTTGACTCCAGCTTTCAACTCGATGATGAGTTCCGCTTCTCGAATGTCAGAATGAGCGTGGCTGGACGGCTATTGCAGGCTGAAGCCGGCTCACTCTCAGCCAATTGGGACAACCTGGGTTTTGCGGGCCGCAGCTTCGAGGGCATGAAACTCGGCTTCCCCGTGGGTAAAGTCGAGACGACTCTCTTCGGCGGCACTGTCAGGTTAGATAACATAGTGGGCAATCTGATAGAGCAGCCAATCAACTCACCGATTTACGGTGTGCGGGCAGCGTTGCCGCTGCGAAACGGCTTCACGTTGAGCGCGGCGCAGATGTTGGCGCCTGGCGCTTCGGTCTCTGACCGCAGCATCAGCACACTGGGTTTAAGTTATCAACCCGACGAACGCCGACGCCTCGCGCTGGAACTGGCTCGCAGCAGCCAGGGCGTCGCATGGCAGATTGCAGGCGCCACCACGAGTAAGCGGTTGGACGTGCGGGCGAATTATCGGCAGGCTGCCATTGGCTTCTCCGCCGCCGGCAACCCATCGCTGCGCACCAATCGCAATGGAGGGTTGGTTGACTTGCGCTATCGTATCGCGCAACCGCTCAGTGTGAGCGTCACCGCGCAGAGTTACGGTGACGGCTGGGGCGGCGCTTCTCGCTACAGCGGAGTAGAGCTTCTTTATAACGCGCCCCGGCGGCCCGCAGTCAACTTGTTCTGGCGGACACAGATGGAGCGCGTTTCGCCGCAAGCAGGGCAGCTTTCAGAACAGCGTTTTAACGGGGCTGGAGTTACAGATACGAACGCTCATACCGTCGGTTTTGGCATCTCCCACTCACTGGGTGCCAATTACCTATCGTTCCAGTTCGACCGGCTGCAATTTCGCCGTCCCGGCCTGACGTCAGACGCCGCCACGAACCGCGTGAGCCTGGGTCTGTCGCGTCCTGTGGGCCGCAGCACTTCGTTGTCGCTCCGTCATATCCTGCTCTCCGGTGGCAGTCAAGGGGAGAGCAGTGGGCAAAGTAGCTATACCTCAGCGGATGTCAGTCGGCGCATCGGACGGCGTGGCCTGAGTCTTAGTCTCGGACTGGATCGTGAAAACAGCCATCAACGGGGCGCGTCCGGTCAGAGCATGGCCGCGCGCGTGGGTTTTTATATCCCGTTGGGTTCGGGTAACGCGTTTGGTATCCAATACCGCACCGGTCTATCCGCTTCGGGTTCAGTGTCCGGGCGGGGCCGGGATGTGCTCTATCTTTCTTACTCGCGGAATATAAAAATTGGCTCTCGTCCCTCGCAGGCCCGCGCCGGTTTTCTCGGCGCCGCGCCGGAAACGCGCCGGCTGTTCGGCAAGATTAGCGGGCAGGTCTTCGAGGACAAAAATGGCAACGGAAAGCGGGAAGCGGATGAACCGGGCGTGCCGGATGTGACTTTAGCCGTAAGCCACGGCGGCCAAGCGCCAACCGACGCGAATGGTCGTTACACAGTTGCGGAATTGTATCCCGGCTCCTACCAACTCCTGATGTCGTTAAGCTCACTTCCAATTGAATTCGCCGTTCTAAAACCTACCGAGGTAGCGGTGCAAGTGCCCGCCGGCAAGACGGTGACGCTGGATTTCCCTGTGATGCGGACCGGGCAGGTGCGGGGCACGGTATTCTTAGACACTAATCGCAACGGGCAGCAGGAAGCCGGTGAAAACGGCATTCGCGATGCTGTCGTGCGCGTTGTGGGTAGTGAGATTCTGACCTTTACCGATGAACAGGGTCACTTCACCCTGCACGGTTTACCACCCAAACCATGGCCCATCATGGTGGATGTAGAAGCCCTAACGGAGGGCACCCTGGAGTATGAAAGCACCGGCTCCGCACCGGCTGTGGCGAACGTCACGCCAAATGGCACGGTGACGGGCGTTCTACTTGGTATCGCGCCCAAGGAGCGTCCCATTATCTTCGAGCCGATTGCCTGAAATCTCTGGCGAGGCGACCAAATTCGGCGCGATGCAAGACACAGAATAAATGAACTCACGTGCAGTAGATCAAGCAAGGGCTTGAAGAACCCCCAGACAGGAAGACAGCTAAACCATGGAACAAACAAACATTAAAGATGCCCGGTTTCTGATTGTGGATGACGAGTTGGCCAACGTTCGCGTCTTGGAACGAATGTTGGAAGGGTGGGGCTGCCTCAATGTCACCGGCACCACCAATCCATACGAAGCGCCTACACTCTTTGGCGCATTCCAGCCAGACCTGGTGTTGCTCGACGTGATGATGCCCGGACTGGACGGCTTTGGGGTCATGCAGCAACTACAGCCTTTGATCCCGGACGGCGATTATCTTCCCATTCTGATGCTGACCGCCGACACTGCGGAGCCAACGAAGCACAAGGCGCTGGCCGTGGGCGCCAAAGACTTCCTGACTAAGCCGTTCCACATGGCCGAATTGTCCCTGCGTATTTCCAATCTGATCGAAACGCGGCTTCTGCACCTTCAAATTAAGGAGCAGAACCGGAATTTGGAGGAGAAAGTGCGTGAGCGCACGACGGCACTCGCGCAATCGGAGATTGAAACCGTTGAATGTCTGGCATTGGCAGCGGAATTCCGCGATGACGACACCGGGCAGCATACACAACGCGTCGGCCACACCTCGGCGTTGCTGGCCAAGTGCTTGGGGCTTCCCAATGACCATATGAAGCTGATCCGCCGCGCCGCGCAGTTGCACGACGTAGGCAAAATCGGAATCGCCGATAGCATTTTGCTCAAGCCAGGCAAACTAACGCCGGAGGAATTTAGCATCATGAAGGAGCACGCTGTTATCGGTGCGCACATCTTGGAACGAAACCACACGCCCCTCTTGCAATTAGCCTCTCGCATCGCGCTCACTCATCACGAGCGATGGGACGGCAGTGGCTATCCGCACCGATTCTCAGGCGAGGAGATTCCCTTAGCAGGCCGCATCGTCGCCGTAGCCGACGTATTCGATGCCCTAACCCACGACCGCCCCTACAAAAAAGCGTGGCCCGTGGCCGAAGCAACGGCTGAGATCGAAGCGCAAAGCGGACGACAATTCGATGAGCGCATAGTGAAGGCGTTTTTGACCCTGTCGCACGAAACTCTGATATAGGGTTGGACGCCCCTCTGGAACTTGTCTGAATAACGTAAGCAGGGGTGAAAAGTAGTGTGAGGCTGTTGAACCGGTGGGTTCAACCTAACATTTTCAACCTGCAACGACTTGGCGAATGACTACAACCAAAATACCGGACACCAGAAGTCTGGTGTTCGGTATTTGTTCGGGAACTGCCCCGTGGGGTCGTAATGTCGAACCAATTTGGTTTGAGATTTTCTTCGTGGGATTTGACCTGCAAATAGAAAGAACTCTATTGTTTTCAGGTTCGGAATTAGCTTTAATTTCTCAGGGTGAAGATCAAAACGTCTTTGAAAAAGGGTATAGAAGAAGGCGAACGAGAGGGGCTTGGCCTTTATAGGCACAGGATAGGCATCGGCCCCTCTTTCTTTTTCAGCTCAGAGGCTCTGATGCACTTCAAAAGCTCTTGGTAGTCCTGCTCCAGTATCCCACGGCACTGATCCAGCCTTAATACTCCCACTGGTGCCATTTCTGCCATCCGCCCCGTTTCGGATACCAACAGTGCCAGAGACGAAAATCGTTGTCCACGCCGAAAATTTCCAGAGAGCCGCTCACGGCATTAGTTACTCCAAAAATCGAGCGTAGCGCCGGGACGCCATGCAGTGTCTGCCAGTTCTCCCACTCGATCCATCCCTCTTTGTTGCGACAGGTGTGCCATAGCACACCGGCTCTATCGATAGCGAAAACTTCAAGGTGGTTGTTGACTGAGTTTGTTACAGCAAAAACAGACGTCAAATCAGCAGGAGCCTTTTTGAAGCCTGATGTCCACCCGTTCCACTGTGTGCCAAACCAGTTATGCCAGAGCACGCCCGCTTTATCAACGGCAAAGACTTCGAGATGGTTGTCAATGGCGCAGGTGGCTGCATAAAATGATGCGAAGTCAGTGGGCGCTGGGGACAGGCTTAGCTCTCGATCCCACTGGTCTTGCCAGCCCGAATTGCTGCAGCGGTTATGCCAGAGCACACCATCTGTATCTATATCGAAGACTTCAAGTGTGTTGTTCATGGCGTTGGGCGCTGCAATGACCGTGCGTGAGCGCGAATGTTTGTCCTTGGCACCTAAGGGGTTTCGTCGCCATTCGTGCCACTGTGTGTCAAACCAGTTGTGCCAGAGCGCACCGGCATGATCAACAGCGAATAGTTCGAGATTCTTACTGTAAGGATCGCAAGCCCCGTGCAAGGACACGAACTTGTCAGAAGCCCCATGAGAATGAAAAGAGCCTGAACTTGCGGGATCGTCACCGAAATTCTTCTCCCACTGATTCCATCCGTTCTGAGCATACCAGGCATGCCAGAGCACACCGTCCTCGTCAATGGCGAAAACCTCCAGGTTATTGTTCCCTTTGACATTCGTCACCGCAAAGACGCTGATTGGATTGAAGTTGGCAGACAGGAAGTTCGCCTGCCAGTCATGCCAGCCTTTCTCGTCAAACCACGTATGGAAAAGGGACCCGCTCGTGCCGACGCCAAAAATTTCAGGATGGTTATTTTTGGCGTTGGTGGCTCCAAAGATTTGTCTTATGGAGGCGTATTTTGACGGTATGCCGCCTGAATACTGGATGGCAATGTCAATGGCCCTGGTGTCTTCGTAGTAATCGAGATAAAGGAAAGAGATCCGGTTATCGGTTGTATCAAGTGGCTGTAGCTTCGATAGAGTGTTCTCCAGTTCCTTGTTGGCGATCTCGCTGAGTTGGTGCAGAGAAGCCCACGATTGAGTCCACGGTAGTTGGGACTTATACACTTCAAGCAGACCTGCTATAGCACGAAGGGCAAGAGCCATTGGATTTACTGGGCCAAGAATGGACGGAGTTGGAAATTCCGAAACCGTAGAAGCGAAGCTGGAGACGACGATTTTAATAGCCTCATCTTCTTGTGGCGTGAGTGTCATGTAAAGCGCAAAAGGGCGTGCCCGCTCCGGAACCTTAATCGGCCTCTTAGTCGCCTCGAACTTGCTCGACTGCTTTGCAATCATCTCCTCCCGGTCAGACGTATCGGTATAGCCTCCGGCGATGACATTGTCGCTTTCTTTGAAGGGCGGACTGAAATCTCTTGGCCAAAAGATGGGGTCGGATGACCTATCGTTGACGAGGATGACTGTTGACCGCTTCTTCCCGGATTGAGAAATGATCTGCTCGTAGGTCTGCTCGAAAGGGTTGTTGGTGTAATTGTCCGTGTCTCCTTGCCGCATATAGGCGTATTCGCCAAGCTGGGCCTTCACGAGGTCAGCGAAAGCTTTGTCTTGGTCTTGGGAAAAATCCTGCCAGTGTCCCATAGTGACATAGACAATTTCCCCTTTGGTGCTGGCCAGGAAAGACCGAATGTCCTGCAGGATTTCCTTCATGGGCGAGCCTCTGAGACCATGATAGGTGTAAAACTGCTGATCCTCTTTGTTGTAAAAGATCCGCAAATCCAGGCACCGAATACCGCCATTCAATTGGTCGGCAATAGTGCGTGAGGTCGCTTGGGAAATTTTCTTAATCGCAGAAATGATCTGCGTGGTCGCCCACTGAGCAGGATTGGGAATCAGTAGGCCGCTACCCGGAAGCGCTTCAATCTGATCAGCGATGCGCTTCCCTTCGTTTACGATATTTGCCAGCTCAGGTGAGGGGTTAGTGGTAAGGGTGTCCGACAGGTTATAAGTGCCGGAATCGTGGGAAGCGGGAAGGCAAATCTGCTTTAGCTTGCGGGAGTGAATCCCCTTATTGTCTGCCATCCAAGTGCGGTAGCCGCTCATCGTGGTCTTCTCCTGAAAATGAACAGGTGCTTTCCATTACATCCAGGGCGGCATGTAAACACCGGAGTAAAGGTGGCACTTGGCACTGTAAGATAACACATCTACTTTAAATATCAAGTTAAATAGAGAATCTGTGCCATGGTAGGAAAGGATCAAACATTGGCACCGGTCAATGGCTCTTCACGGAGATGCTCTGCATCACGCAGCGGTGGATCACCAAAGAAGCGCTTGTATTCGCGGCTAAAGTGTGAGGGCAGGTATCCATTAACCAGAGTGGCTTTGCTGCTTGGCCCAGATGTCCAGCGGCTTGGCCTGAAACTCCGGGCCGGGTGCCCTTTGGGCGGGGCAATCCGCAGTCGTTGTGGTGCTCCACGCACTTCGAGTCGCTGATTTAGCACCCGAACCACGCGTTCGCTGCTCAGGTTGGTTTTGCCTCTACTGCCAAACAATCCCGACTGAAAGCGTCAATTATGTTCAAGGTGCGAAACGGGCGGCCATCACATAGCGAATCATGCACAAAGTCCAAGGCCCACTCCGCATTAGGCGCCATGGCTGCTTGCGGTAGGCCACGCCCTTCGCTTTTGAGGCGCTTACGACCTTTGTGCAGCAGTTGCAGTCCTTCATCTCGATACAGCCTGTAAACCTTTTTATGATTCACCGCCCAGCCCTCTAAGCGCATCATTCCATAGAGCATTCGGTAACCAAAAGCCGGGTTGTCGGTTGCCAATTCCCGAAGTCTGGTGCGTAGCGGGCTGTCGTCAATACGGCATGAAATGTGATGGGCTGTATGACGGTTACATCGGATCAGGCCAGACGCCCGCCGTTGCGAAAGACCGTGCTGCTGGATATGCTGCACAGCCACTCTTTTAACAGCGGACTTCATCAGTTTTTTTATGCTTTGGACCACGCAAAGCGTATAGGGAAAGAAGAGAAATAAAAAGCGCGATGTCTGAGAGATTCAGACATCGCGCTTTTCGACCCATTCGGAGACGGTTTGAGAATTTATATCTAAAACCTGTGCTATAATAGGGGCACGTTGCTTTTTAGAACGCAGATTATTTGTTGAAGTTTTGTGCCTGTAATTGACTTGTTTTGGTAAGCGTATTTGTTATGTCACGGAGATTCGCAGGAGTTTGGCAGCGGCGGTAAGAATTATTGCTATTCAAAAAGACGAAAGGTGAACCTTGTAAAACGAAAATACTCGTCACTTTTGTATTAACAAAAGCATCACAAGTGATTTTAAACAGAGAGCTTTAGAGAATTTGTGTGCCAAAGCAGATACTTCGAGGAGGCAGCATGACAAACGACGTAACACAGGACGGCATAACGGCAGCGCCCAAACGCTGGGCGCGTGATTATGTATTCGATGTTTTGCGCGAATTGGGCATTCACTACATCTTTGGTGTGCCGGGCACTAATGAAATTCCCATCATAGATGGCACTTCGTATCCAGAAAATGGCGTTCGCTACATCGAGTGCCTGCATGAAAACATCGCCATTGGCGCGGCGATGGGTTCGGCGCAGATGACCGGCAAACCGGCGGTGGTTCTGGTGCATGTCACGCCGGGCATAGCCCACACCATAGGCAACTTGTTCAATGCTTGGCGCTCACGCATTCCCGTGGTGATTCTGTGCTGCCAGCAACAGAACGATTTGGTGACGCAGGAGCCGCTGCTGGCTTCTAATCTGGTCGATCTGGCGCGGCAGTATACCAAGTGGGCGCACGAAATACGCACGCCAGACGAAATGCCATTGGTTTTGCAGCGCGCCTTCAAAGAAGCAATGGCGCCGCCCAATGGGCCGGTGTTCGTTTCCATTCCGTGGGAGTTCACCATGCGCGCCATCGGCGCCGCCGACCGGGTGCCGGGTGTAACGCAGATTGCACCGCGCTTCACCGGCGATCCAGTAGCGATTCAACAGGCGGCAGAGCTTCTGGCCAAGGCGAAAAACCCTGTCATTGTGGCGGGAGATGCTGTGGGCTATGCACAGGCGTGGCCGGAATTGCAGGAACTGGCCGAATTAGTGGGCGCGCCGGTGCTGTCACAAACTTTCAGCAGCGTCGCCAATTTCCCCAACGACGATTATCACTGGCAGGGCGAGTTGCCCGGCAGCCAGAAAGGTATGCAAGGCGTTTTTAAAGACCACGATGTGGCCTTCCTCTGCGGCTTCGGCGCGCAGGCGCAGGTTGCCGTTTTCAAGTATTCAGATGGGCCGCTGATTCCCACCGATGTTCGGCAAATCCAACTCGCCAACAACACCTGGGACATTGGCAAAAACCATTATGCCGAATCGGCGATTCTGGGGGACATAAAAGCGACACTACCATTGCTTAACAACCACATTCGCCAGAACCCGCCTCCTGGCGCCAGTGAACGTAACGACACACTGCGCCAACTGGACGCGGATCGCCGCACGCAATGGGAGCAGTACCTCAAAGGCGCACTAGAAAAGGAAGAAATCTGGGCTGTCGTCATCGCCGATGCGCTACGTAAGGCGATTGCAGCTAATGGTCTGGAAAAGCAGTTCGTTTATGTCCACGAAGCCGTTTCCGATCCAGCGCCTTTTCAGTACCTGCTGCCACTGGGCACATCCGGCGGTGCGCCAATTAGCTATTACTGCGTGGCAGGCGGCTCATTGGGCTGGTCACTGCCGGCGACGCTCGGCATCAAACTGGAAGAGCGCGGCTGGCAGGGTATTGATACGCGCCTGGTGGTTTCGGCGACGGGCGATGGCTCCTCGCTATTTTATCCTCAGGTCTGGTGGACGGCGGCGCACCGCGAACTAGCCATCCTCTATATCATCACCAACAATCACGAATATCACACGCTGCAACTGGGCCTTTTGCAAGTCGTGGGTGCTTATGGCTCAGAACTGGGTTACGAATGGAAACCCAGTACCACCGACCCTGATTACTTGCGCATCCATCGCCCCAAGATGGATTTCGTGGCGCTTGCTAAAGCCTTGGGGGGCCACGACGGTGAAATTGTAGAGCGCCCGCATGAAGTCGAATCCGCCGTGGCGCGTGGTGTCGAGTACGTTTTGCAACAGGGCAAATCTTACATTCTCGATATGCGGACGATAGGATTGAAGACACAACCGCCCACCGATGACGCCGGTGCTGCCTCAGCGCCCACAGCCGCAGCGACTACCGACGAAACCACGACTGCACAGGTATTGGCACGCTATGCCGGGCAACCGCCGTTAGATGTATTTCATAACCAGGCACCAGCGGAAAACGCTGTGCTCCGGGCAGATGCACCGAAGGACTCGTCCGCCACGCCGGCGAATTTACCGGCTGTTTTTTAACTACAATAGCCCCTATCCAACTTCCCTTTGTGGGAAAGAGCTATGCCCTTGTGCTTCAACTCGATTATCCTGAGTATAACTCTTCCCCGCCAGGGGCCGGGCACCCTTTGGATGGCGAGATGAGGGTTGCAATAGTTTAGTTAATTTACTCGTTTTGCGTGTTAGGTAACAAGCGGAGGATCAAATTATGGCGAAGAAAAAATCAATTGATATTGCAATTATCGGCGGCGGCGTCTCTGGCGTTTACAGCGCGTGGCGTTTGCAGAAGGCTAATCCAAAACTGAAAATTGTTGTCTTTGAGGGCTTCGGCCATATCGGTGGACGCCTGCTATCGGTACAGCCTCCTGATATTCCAAATATGGTCGCCGAGTTAGGCGGCATGCGCATTCTGCCGGCCGTGCAGCCACGCATTACGCGCCTGTTGGGTGTGCTAAATAATCAGCTTCCTCAAAACGAGCAAATTGAGGTTTATGATTTTCCCGTCGATGAGCCACAGAACATCGCTTATCTGCGCGGCGTGCATCTGCGCCTCTCCGACTTTACGAACATGCCGGATAAAGTGCCGTACCATCTCTCTTATCTCGAACGTGGTGGTACGGCAGGCAGCATCATCCTGAACGCCATCGAGCAAATCGTACCGGGTATCACCGATTCCGGGTTAGATGAAAATGCTCGCCAGCGTATGGCGCGCGACGCCACCTTTGCCGGACGGCCTCTTTATGAGCAAGGTTTTTGGAATGTGTTGATGCGTGTCATCAGCGGCGAAGCCTATTTACTCGGCGCTGATGCCGGTGGTTATAACTCGACACTTAGCAACTGGAACGCAGCGGATGCCATTCCCTGGTTTTTGTCGGACTTTGGTGTCGATCCTAAATATAAAGCCTTCAAAAAAGGTTTCCAGGAAGTGCCCAAGGCGCTGGCTAGGCTTTTTCAGGAAGCGGGCGGCGAAATTCAGCTTAACTCACAGTTAGAAGGCTTCGAGTGGGCCAACGGCGCGTTTCAGTTGCAATTCCAGAAGAGGGCCTTCAGCGCACAGTCATTAGTGCTCGCTATGCCGCGCCGTGCTCTCGATTTGCTGGCGCCTACTTGCCCTACGTTGCAACAGGAAACAGTGCAGAAACTCATCACCAGCGTCACGCCCCGGCCCCTGTTCAAAGTCTTCACTACCTACACCAACCCGTGGTGGCGCGCGGCGGGCTACACCGGCGCCGATGGCACTTTCGTGCCCGTGGAAGCCGGGCGCACTGTGACTGATTTACCGGTGCGCCAAACCTATTATTGGCCCACCAATGAAGGCGCGCCTGCTACCAGCGGCCCCTCCATGCTGATGGCCAGCTATGACGACGGTATGAACATCAGCTTCTGGGACGGCCTGCGCCCGCGCCGTCGCCAAGCGTGGCGAGCGGGTAAAGAAGTGTCGCAGCCACTTGACCCCTTTGAAGGCGACAACGACGCCAAAAACCAGAGCGAGTGGGGCCGCTACCCAGCGCCGCGCGGCATGGTAGCGGAAGTCGCGCGCCAGTTAGCGGTGATACATGGCCTTACCTATACCCCGGAAGTACGCAACGCCGCTTTCCGTGACTGGGGCGACGACCCCTTCGGCGGTGGCTGGAACAGTTGGAACATAGGCGTGAAAAGCTGGGAAGTAAAACACCAGATCGTCAAGCCGTTAGCCGATCAACCTCTCTACATCTGCGGCGAAGCCTACTCTGATGCCCAAGGCTGGGTCGAAGGCGCCCTGCAAACCGCCGACTATATGCTTGAAAAATTCGGTCTTAGTCCGTTAGAGGATTAAAGGCTTACAAAAACGGCTTTCAACACAGGGACACAAAGAAGATAAAGAGAAGAAAGAAGAACTTAGCATCCAATACAGTTCCACAGTTAACAAACCCTAACACCGCATCTCATTCGTCAGCCAACTGCTTATCTGTCTGCTGGTCACTAAAGAAGATCGCACTGGAGGGTTAATGGCGCCTGTTCTCTATGCTCTCACCTTACCTGGCATAACGGTAAAGGTAGCGTTCCTCACTGAGTAATAATGAATGCTTTATCAAACGCAAAAACCTTGGCTGCAATATTTATGCAGTTGTATTTTTAGTCAGGCAGATTCATATTGGGCCATTGATGAAGCGGGATAACGCTAACACTGTGAAGCTTAAACTCTTCTACCATCTTTTGAAAGTAGGCACTGCGACATAAGCGGTCAGGGTGGGTGCAGAGAATACCGTCAATCTCGCCTGTTTCTACCAATTGCACCAACTTTGTGAGACCGGGTCGGTTAAGGTTTCGGGAAGAGTAGCCTGTATCCTGGATGACGCCGCACGCCTGCCAGTTGTTCTGATGGCACGCAGCAATCAATGCAGTCATTTGATCCTCACAGGAAGAAGTTCCTTGCTGATGATGGGGAACGCTTGCAGCACAAGCATAAAGGGCCATGCGTTGTGTCATGGGTTGTGCCATACGTTTTTGGACTACAGGATGGTGGTGCTGATGGGAAGGGAGATGGTAGTGTTCATATTATTATCTCCATATTGCCTCCTTCTGTTACTGAGTAAGTGCATTTCTATAAGTCCGCTTCTATAGGTTCACTCCACTCAGTTCACTTTGCCCTTAAAATACCCCGATTGCAGTATTTGTCAAGTGCGAGCATTGCGGAGTATTGTCCTGTTAGGATGCAGGAATAATAACGTTCTCTAAGGGGCAAGGGCAGGGGATAGTCACCCATTTTGAGTAGTTATGCTATGGCTGGGCCAGGTGAACAGCGGAAACGCACGAGTTTTCAAGAGCGCTTGCAGGCTGGCACCAGGTTGGAACCGGTGGTCTTTAGCTCGACCAAAATCTTTACAGGAACTAAAAGAAGCCCGATAACGGCTCCTGGAGCCGCCCGGTTGCGGTTCGAACATAAGGCTAATACTCTGGGCAAACTGCACCATCTCCTTCAAAAGCGGATCGACTTCGATGGCGACCTCGTGACCATACAGCAAATAAGAGAAGCCCAGTGCTGAGGTCAGTTCACGGCGCCCCTCCATGTCGCCGGAGAGAAAGGTATCGCGTGCAAAGGCGGCAAAAGCATAGCCATTGTGTGCCGTGTCTCGAATGCGGGCGAGTTCCTCTTCGGCTTCGGCCAGAGCTAAGTGCAGGTGGTTGCGCTGGTCAAGAAGCTCACTTTCCTTGGCTCGGTAAAGCGCATCATCGCTGATTACTTCCCGCAAGCGCAGGTTCAGCAGGTTATTAAGCTGGCTCTCAACCGACTCAATGCTGCGATCAAGCTCCGCATAGGTGCCCTGAGCGCTCTATCTACAGGACTCCTGCCAGGCGACAATGCTTTCCAGGGCGATGCGGCACAGTTCGGGTTCTAAGGTAATCCTCTCCAGCAGCCGCAGGATCTGCTCTTCCAGGCGCTCTTCGCGGATGCCCTGTTTGGTGCAGCGCTTGAAAGAGTCCGAGCAGCGGTAATAGACCAGACGCCTGCCGTTTTTCCAGTGCTGCTCCGCCGTCACCATTTGCCCACAGTAGCCGCAGTGCAGCAGTCCCTTAAAGAGGAACTGGGGGCGGGTGCCCGGTTTGCGGCGCTGGCGCAGGATGGTCTGCACGCGGTTGAACTCGCCCACAGTCACCATAGGCGGATGGCTGCCCTGGCGCAGACGGCCCTCATGCAGGATGTAGCCGGCATAGAAGATGTTGGAGAAGAGCTTATAGCCGTGGGAGATGGTCAGCGGGACGCCACCCCGCTTGCGGGTAGGGCGGGTGCGAAAGCTCCACTCATTGTTCAGCTTATCGAGCACCTGGGCTACGGTATAGCAGTCGCGCAGCAGCATCTCCCAGCCGCGTTGCAGCAGTTGAAAACGCTCCGGGTCCGGCACCAGCACTCCTCTTTTGGGGTTATAGGGATCGCGGGTGTTGAGGTAACCCACCGGGGCGCGATGCGTCCAGCCACCTTCTTCGAGGCGCGAGTTCATGCCCCGGCGCACGGCTAAGGCATGGTCCAAGTTGTTCTGCGTAGCAATGGCGTGCTGTAGGATGAGGGGGATGATGTTCTCGCCGGAACGGTAAACCTCGGTGGGAGTGCGGATCTCTTGCAGGGTGCCGCCAATCAGCAGGTGGGCCAGGGTGCCGCCTTCGTCCATGTTGCGCGCCAGGGGGTTGATGTGCCAGGTGAGAATGCCATCGATCTCGCCGCGCCGGATGCGGCGCACCATGTCGGCATAGAGGGGGCGCACGCCGGGATCTTTGGCCGATTTGCTTTCGCGATACTCGCGCACGATGCGGTAGCCTCTCTCCCGTCCCAACTGCTGCCAGATAGTCACCTGATCCTTGAGGGACTTTTCCGTCAGCCCCGTATCATCATGCGATTTGCGGGCATACAGCGCATAGCGCAGCTTGGAAGCCGGGTGAGAACCCACTGGATGAGGATTCAATGAGGCTGTAGCGGCTCCGGTAGTAGCCTGATGGCTGGAGGGCGTTGCTCCGGTGGAGGGCTTTTCTGTGCGGGGGGTTGGGGCAAAGATGAGGCGGGATTCTTCGAGTGACATGATGGCTGAGCTAATGATGGGGTATAAGGATGCGCCAACGGAGGCGTCGTATGGTGCTTGGAGTTGGTGGTGGGCTGCATGGTCAGGTAAAGGAAACGCATGACCCCGCCAAGCAGGCGGCCCGCCTCCTCATCGGAGATCTCTCGTCCGCACTGGTCGAGAAACAGCTTTTTGGTTTTGGCAATCCCCTCGGCATTGGGGGTGGGCAAGATGAGCATCAGTAGGTAGGGGCAGTTAGGTGTGAAAGGCACCCATAGGGCACTGTAACACCATGATGCCCATTGCAGAACAGCGTGCATCTGCCATTGCTCACCGGCAAAACCAATGAGCAGAGGAGACAGGCTCGGAAGCAAGACTGGCTCACAGGTAAGGCCGGTTCACAGAGCGGACGCGGATTTGGGAAGGGACTATGGTTGCTTTTATCTGGTGGCGAAACCGTGAGCCTCCTCCACCGAGGATGCGCGTAGCGCCGCTTCCAGTGCCTGGCGGTATTGCTGCTTTTCAAAAGCCAGATCGGCACCCGCGTCCAACATAGCCTGATTGCTGTCCGGGTCGCTGCTAAAAGCAATTAGCAGAGGGCGATAAGTCAGAGGGTTATCCTCTAAGGGAGTATCCTCCAGCCCGCGCGCCATCTTCTGCTCACCGCAGAAAGCACTCTGCTCCTCGCACCAAGCGCGCACTTGGCGGATAAAGGCCACTCCGTGGCGCAGTTCTCCACTATCATTCTTCAAATGCCCATCGACATAAACCGCCAGGGGAA
>DASWNL010000257.1:0-14041 GCA_036399215.1 Abditibacteriaceae bacterium | reverse complement strand
GAAGCACGCCGCAACGTGCGCGGTGACTGGGGCGAAATTGAAGTGCATTTAAGGCGCAGTTTGGATGGGGGCAAAACCTGGCTTCCCGTTCAACACATAGCACATCAAGGGCCACGCTTGCTCGCGCCCGAAGATCGCCGAGCGAAAATACTGGAGCCACAACAGCAGACGGTTGGAAATCCAGTCGCTATTGTGGACTTGAAAACAGGCGTGGTGCATTTCCTCTACTGCGTCAATTATGCGCGCTGTTTTTATATGAACAGTGTTGATGAAGGCACAACTTGGTCGGCGCCAGTCGAGATTACTTCAACTTTTGATGCGTTTAAGCCGGATTACAATTGGAATGTGCTGGCAACCGGGCCGGGGCATGGAATTCAATTGAAAAGCGGACGATTGGTTGTGCCAATCTGGTTGGCAGCGGGCCAAAACGGCGCGCATCATCCATCGGCGATGGGCACCATTTACAGTGATGACAGTGGCAAAACCTGGCAACGCGGTGCCATTGCGATTGCCAATTCCACAGAGATTCCTGACCCGAACGAAACCAGCATCGCTCAATTATCTGATGGCCGCGTTTTGCTCAATATCCGTTCGCATGTTAAAAGCAATCGGCGCCTGTTGATGACCAGCCCCGATGGTGCATCCAACTGGTCGGAGCCGCAGGCTCACGAGGAATTATGGGAGCCGATTTGTTTTGGCTCTTCGCTGAATCTCACCGCGCCGGATGGCAAACCAGCGCTACTCTTTTGCAATCCGCGCAATCTTAATGTAAAGCAAGGCGAGGCCAAACCGGGACAAGGCCGATTGCGTCAAAACCTTTCACTTCATCTTAGCCGTGACGATGGCAAAACCTGGCCGTATATCAAAACTATCGAACCCGAAGGCAGCGGCTACTCCGATTTAGCTGCCCTACCCGACGGCACGATTCTGGTTTTCTACGAGCGCGGCCCGCAAGACAAACCGCAAAATTCAATAGGCCGTTTGACTGTAGCCCGTGTGCCTTTTGCGTGGCTGGCCAGTGAAATAATCGTGCAAAGACAAGTGTGAGGTGGCAAGTTGAGCCTTATCCAACATGCACTTTTGCATGAAACCACTGATCAAAATCAACTTCGGTTCGCAATGAAATGAACTCCTGATTAGTCAACATTTCAAGGATAGATTCAGAAGCGAGCAGTCGAATTTCTGATAGTTCTTCTTCAGTAACTCGTAGTCCTCCTTGATGAACAATGTCTGATCGACGCTCATACAGTTTTTCAATTTGCTTCTGTAGTTGTTTTCGAGATTGAAAATTATCAGGGTGTAATAAAATGCTGCACCGATTACTCAGGATTTTTGTTGCGCCGTCTTCTTCACGCCTCTTACAAAATAGACTTTCTAAGCATATCGCATAGAATAAAAAACTTTGCTCTCTTTCCGCATCAAGATTCTTATGATACTTCGACTTTAGGGCTTTTTCTGCGGCGGCTTGGCCTGCCCAATATAATGCCGTTGAAACACGATTTTCAACGGCATTTAATGAAGTTTTAGTTAATAACTCGCAGGCACGATCAAAACCGTATGTTCGGGCTTGTGCCAAATATTGCTCGTATAATCCCATAGCAGACCAGATTCCAGCTATGCTACCACCCAAATTAGCAGCAATTGTTCTTCCGTTGTCAACGGTTTTAAAAGCTAAACCAAATTGACTCGACTTTGCAGCATCTCCTGGGAGATAAACCACAGTTGGTTGAACATGAATGAGATCAGCATAGAAGTTTAGAATAGCCAAAGTTCTACGCAATTTTTGAAGTGCCTCTGTCTGTGCTGCTTTGCTCATATTTGTTACACAACACACCTTTGCTAACCCGTGAGCATCAGGATGGGATAGCAATTTATTGAGATGCTGTCTACTACTTTCTTTAACCGCTGGCGAATCAGGCGAAATATTTAATACTTCTTCAAATTTTGCGCGCACTTCATCTGTGCCGGTTTCATTTAGGGGAAAGAATGTGACGGGGCCAACTGAGATTGGCAGCCCTTTCTGACTTAGATTACACACACCAAAATAAACATTCCAGTTGTTTGGCGGCTCAAGGAGTTTACTCGTCCACTCATCTAAACTCGCCCTAAGCTTTTGGTCGAAATCTAAATCTGAATTAACATTATCAGGATCAACGAAACGCACGACCATGCGAGATGTTAATTTCTCGATGGTGTCTGCATCCCAAGTTGAACCCAATTCACGTTTTGTATGATCCAGGCATATGAAAAAAGAGTTGCGTTGCTCAGGAGATAGATAAACACTTCCAAACTCCCTATCACCTATTTGGAAATGGCATCCAACCTCGTTTGGCATTTGTTGCTTGATTTGCTTAGGAGGTAGAGATTTTAGGAGTTTCCTTCCGACTACGTGAATTGCTTGTTTCATTTCTATGTCATTTATCGTCCCGCGTTCCATCCACCGTCAATAATTAAGGCTTCGCCGGTAACGAAAGCGGCTTCGTCGGAGACTAAATACAGTGCGGCGGCGGCGATTTCATCAGGGCGGCCCATGCGGCCTACAGGTTGCGTTGAACTCATGTCGCGATAGGCTTGTTCGGGGTCGGGATACTCTTTCAATCGCGCGGTGACAAAGGGTGTTTCAACGCGGGCCGGGCAGATACAGTTGGCGCGGATGCCCTGATGGGCGTGGTCAATGGCGATGGCTTTGGTGAGGCCCACAACGGCAAATTTGGTGGTGCAATACGCGAAGCGGTCACGCACGCCGGTAATGCCGCCAATGGAGGACATGGAAACAATAGCGCCACCGCCATTTTCAATCATTGAAGGCAAAAAGGCCTTGCAGCCGTTAAAAACACCACGCACATTGACCGCCAACAATCGCTCTAAGTCGGCGCCTTCGCATTGTAAAATGGTGCCGACGTGTCCGATGCCGGCAATATTCGCCAGAATATCAACGCGGCCTTTTTCATCTAAAATCCGCGCGGCAATTTCCTGATAAGCTGCCTCATCACTAACATCCAAATTGACGAAGGTGCCGCCGATTTCATTTGCCACCCGCGCGCCGTTTTCTACATCACGGTCCGCCGCATAAACAAACGCACCCTGTTGGGCAAAAGTGCGCGCAATAGATTCTCCGATGCCACTGCCTGCACCAGTTACAAAAGCGATTTTATTATCGAGTCGAAACATTTGGGATTAAACAGGCAAACATGAGGGGCCGATTGGCTCAAACGATTTATAAACCATGATAAATTCCTGATGGCCAAGCTCTTCGGATTTGGTTGGCTGGCCACCAGCCACGCGCAAAGTCAGATCGTAAACCTCTTGCCCGACTTCATCAAGAGAGGCAGCACCTTCCAAAACACGGCCCGCGTTAATGTCCATGTCATCTTCCATGCGGCGGTAGGTTTCGGGATTAGCGCAAACCTTTATAACCGGCGAAATCGCCGAGCCAACAACCGAACCGCGTCCGGTGGCGAACAAAATAACATGCGAGCCGCAGGCGATGAGTTCGCCGATTTCTTGATTGTCGCTAATGTTGGGAAATCCAAAGCGCACCGGGCCATCGGGCACTACATCCAGCAAGAACAGACCGCCTTGCGGCGGCACATCGCCCGGCTTAATAATGCCCGCAATCGGGGAAGCGCCGCTTTTGGCATAAGCGCCCATGCTTTTTTCTTCCTGCGTGGTGAGGCCGCCTTCGGCGTTGCCAGGCGCAAAAGAACCGTGCCCTAACACCGTGTAATAATTGGCGGCCTTTTCAACCGAGGCCACTAATTCCTGAGCCAGTTCGGGCCGTGCAGCGCGATTGGCCATGATATTTTCGCAGCCGATGAGTTCGCCGGTCTCTTCAAAAATCGTAGCGGCGCCTTCCTGCACGAACTGATCAAAAGCGCGCCCAATGGCCGGGTTCGCCGTCAGGCCGCTGGTTGCATCCGAACCACCACAAACGGTGCCGACGATTAAATCTTTGACGGTCATCGTCACACGCGGTGTATTTTCCAATTCGCGTTTGGTGGCTTCAATCCACTCGCGTCCGGCTTTAATCGTGGAACGAGTGCCGCCATCGCGCTGAATGATTAACGTCTGCACCGGGCGCCCTGAGGCTTCGACCAATTGCGCCAGCGTTTTGCGATCCATACTTTCGCAACCCAGCGATACCAGAAGCACCCCGCCGACGTTGGGGTGTGTTGTCAAACGCTCCAGCATTTTCTGGGCGTAACCGTTGGGAAAACAGCCGGGAAAGCCGATGACATGCACGCCCTGTTCGCGCCACGGTGCGGCAATTTCGCGCGCGACATGATGCGCACACTCAACCATATAGGCCACTACAATGACGTTGCGAATGCCCTTGCGCCCATCAGCGCGCAAGTAACCCTGCCACGCGTTTTTCTCTGTCACATCCGTTGTAAAACCTGCTTCAATGTTCATCTACAAAACGTCCTTTTTCACGATCATAGGTGGGCAGATAATCGCTCTGCATATTATGCGTATGCACGATTTCACCGGCACCAATGGATTGCTTCGCCGAGCCAATCGGCGCACCATATTTTAGTATCTTTTCGCCCGCTTCTATAGGGCGCGCCGCCACTTTGAAGCCAAGCGGAATCGAAGTTTCAACGGCCAGTTCCTGTCCGTTAATTACCAGGTTTTCACCGGCACGGATGCCGCGCCGCGCGACGAAGATGTTATCCTGCGGCGAAAGCTGTAAAAGCGGAGAATTAGAATCTACCATTAACTGATTCCTTAAAATCAAGCGGTTCCCGTGGTGCGGCCCAGTGTGCTGGCGATGGTAATTGCCAGTTCCGCCGGCTCGATGGGCTTCGCCAAATGATTCTGAAAGCCCACCGATAATGCTTTGAAGCGGTCTTCCATACGCGCATAGGCTGTTAGTGCCACCGCCGGGGTTTTACCGCCTTGCTCTGGGGGCAAAGCGCGCACTTTACGCAGGAAGGTATAACCATCTTCGCCGGGCATTCCAATGTCGGAAACCAGAATATCGGGCAACCAAGCTTGCACCAAATCCAGACCCGCTGCGACATTGGATGCCGACTGCACTTCGGCACCAAAACCACAGAGAACCGCCGTAATCATGTCACGCGCGTCGTCTTCATCTTCAACGATAAGGATGCGCAGACCTTTGAGTAAATC
Organism: Abditibacteriaceae bacterium; assembly: GCA_036399215.1. Taxonomy (GTDB): domain Bacteria; phylum Armatimonadota; class Abditibacteriia; order Abditibacteriales; family Abditibacteriaceae; genus DASWNL01. The sequence continues at coordinate 8,908 of DASWNL010000257.1, read as the reverse complement.
GCGTGAGGTATGCGAATTCATGTGCTGAATGAATTCGCCCTCACTTTCTGGAAGTGCTTCACCGTGAAGTGACAATTCATCAATGGCCAGTAAGGGCAAGCGCACGCGAAAAGTTGTGCCCATGTCCGGGCCGGGACTTTCCACGGAAACAGTGCCGCCGTGCATTTCAGTCAAGTGATGCACAATAGATAAGCCCAAACCTAAGCCGCCATACTGGCGTGTCGTTGTTGAGTCAGCCTGTTGAAAGCGATCAAAGACATAGGGCAGGAACTCGGCGGCGATGCCTTTGCCGGTGTCGCGCACCGTAATTTGCAAGGAAGAATCAACTCTCTCTAAAAACACTTCAACCAAACCCTCTTTGGGAGTGAATTTAATGGCGTTGGTTAGAAGGTTCCAGATTACCTGTTGCAGCCGGTCAGGGTCGCCTTTAATTTTGCCGGCCTGGCGCTCTATATAAGTGCGCAATTCGATAGATTTGGCTTGCAGCGCTGGTTGGACAGTTTCGATGGCGCTTTCAATCACAGAATGCAATTCGATGGGCCGCACTTCAAGGCGCAGCTTGCCGGTTACAATACGCGAGACATCAAGCAAGTCGTTGATTAATTGCGATTGTGAACGAACATTGCGCTCAATCACTTCAAAGGCATGAGATAACGATTCATTAAGAGCTTCTTTGGGTATTGAGGCTTGCAACATGCTGACCCATCCCAAAATTGGCGTGAGCGGCGTTTTGAGTTCATGCGAGACGATTGCTAAAAACTCATCGCGTGCGCGCATGGCTTCTTTGGCTTTTTGCAGCGACTCATGCACTTCGCGGTAAAGCCGCGCGTTATGCACCGCTTCGGCAGCTCGACGCGCCACTTCTTCGGCTAACACCAGGTCATTCTGGGTATATAAGTGTGAAGATTCAGCCGAAACCAACGTCATGGCACCGATGGTCTGCCCACCGATATTAAGAGGGACAATCATCGCCGAGCGTAAGCCTAAACCGCGCATAATGCCGAGCATCTCTTCGTCCTGAGCGGTTAAAACAAGCAACTCTTCCGTGATCTCTTCAAAGAGTTGCGATTGCCCGGTGCGCAACACATAAGGCAAGCCAATTTCCTCGTCAAGGCGCGGCGGATAGCGCTCCAGCAGTTCATAAGCCAACTTGACTTTTTCCGGGTCTTGATGCACTGCCGCCAGCCGTTTGATGCTGCCGTTCTCTTGAACATCTATCACACACCAATCACATAAAGCAGGCACCGCAGACTGTGCCAAGCTGGTGATGGTCTGCCGGAAATCTAAAGAAGAACTAACCATCGCACCGGCATCTGCCAGAAAGCGTAGTCCTTCCTGAGAGCGCTTTTGATCGTCAATATCGGTGGCGGTGCCGAACCATTTAATGATTTTTCCCGATGCATCGCGCAACGGCACCGAGCGCCCCAGATGCCAGTGGTAAACACTATCCGCCCCGCGCCGCAAGCGATATTCCAGGTCGAAAGGCTCTCCAGCACTCAAACACTGCTGCCACTTTTCAATGCAGCGAGGCAAATCATCGGGATGCAGGGCGCCTTGCCAGTCCCATGAATGCCCTTCTTGGCAATCCTGACCCGTAAAATCACACCAACGCTGGTTAAGATAAACCAGCGCCCCGCTCGCATCCGACACCCAAACGATCTGCGGGATGGATTCAGCTAAAAATTTATAATCCTGCTCGTTAGCCTTCGCCAGTGCTTGTTCACGCTGCACCATTTCAAAGAGGCGCGCGTTATCTACGGCCACAGCCGCCTGTGTGGCCAGATGCTCCACTAATCGCGTTTTCTCTTCGGTAAACACGCCTGGCTGGTCGTGACCATAAAACAAGCCGCCTAAAACTTCGCCCGACCTTGAGATAACCGGCACAGCCAAATAACTGACTACAGGCAAATGATCCTTCGGCATTCCGAAATGGGGATCATTTTTCCCGTAGCGTGCATCTTCCCGCACATCGTCAATGCGAACCGTGCCCTCGCCGCGAAAGGTGGGGCCGAATAAATCCGTCGCGCGCGGCATGGGGTAGTTGGCAAAGGCCTCACGCGGCGCGCCCGACAATGTATAAAGCGTGTAACGCTCGCCCTGACGGTCAATGACGTTATAAAAGAAAGCTCCAAACTGCGCATCGCATAACTCGCGCGCTGCATCAGTTACCACTTGCACAAGGCGAGACAAATCGAGTTCTGCCACTAACGATTGCCCAACGCGCATTACATGCTCTAACGACTCGGATTGCTCCGCCAGACGAGTTTCGATGCCCCTGTGGTTGGTGACATCTTCGGCGATGCCATAGATTTGTGTGATGGCCCCGGAGGAATCCCGAACAGGAAAAGCGCGATCAAAAATCCAACGTATCTTTCCATCCGGCAAGAGGATGCGGTATTCTTCGGATGTGGCTTCGCCCTGATCTTGACGCTTTATTGCCGCAAAGATACGCGATTGGTCATCAGCATGAATCGCGTCTATAAAAGATGTAGGTTGCGTGTAAAGGCTCTCACAGGTGCGCTGCCAGATCTGCTCATAGGCCGGATTCACGTAAAGAATCTTCCCCGCCTGCACGTCTCTCACATAGAGCACCTGATTGATATTTTCAGCAAACTGCTGAAATCGTGTTTCACGGTTAAAGTCTGTCAAAAATTCTCCTGCTTTCCTGCTGTTTAATCCGTTAGCACCGACGGGTCAGTCGGCATAGGCGGCAACGGATTGGGGCGCACTAATTGGCCGCCGGTTTCGTAGCTTTCGATGACGGCAAAGGTTTGCTCCAAAACCGCAAGGGCATCGCGACCCGAAGCGCGTAATTGATATTTGGGCACGTTGTTGGTGATGTCCTCAAAAAAAGCGTTCAAGCGATTGGGAAAGGTGCTGCCGAAATCGCTGGTGCCCGATTTAGTGACTGCCGGTGCATTTTCGCTGCCTTCAGGATGGTTCGCCGGTTGCCCCGGCCCCCGTTTGTCGTGTGCTTTCCAGTAACTGACCTGCTCCACGCAATTTTCGATGCAGAAAGTGCCCTTGGTGCCGCCGACTTCGACGCTCCACCAGCCGCCGAGGCCATAAGAGGCATCACCGCGCTGAGATAATAGATAACCAACGCAGTCGTTGGCAAAACGCAAGTGAATACTGCACGTTGAAAGCAAAGCATCGCCAGCCGAGCGACGAAAGCCGGGACGATTGAGAAAGGCTTGAACGTGCGTCACTTCGCCGCAGTAATAGCGCATTACGCTGAGCGGATGCGACATAAACGCCTTCATGTGAAAATACGGAAAGTCTTTGACCTTTGGTGAACCGGGAGTCTTGTAATTCTCGGTTTCGCCACCCTGGAAGCCCATTTTCGCTAAGCAGAAGACCAGTTCGCCGATTTGTCCCTCATCTTGATACTGCTTGGCGCGACGAGCAGGTTCGGTGAAATAGTGATTTAAGTTGCAACCAAGATAGACATCTTTTTGCGTGGCCTTCGCCACCATTTTGCGCGCCTGATGAATATCGCTTGAAAGCGGCTTTTCGACCAGTACATGCTTGCCCGCTTCCATCGCTTCCATCGCCGGTTCATAGTGCCAACTGCCGTTTTCAAGGCCGCCGGTGCAGATGTCAATGACATCCAACTCTTCATGCGCCAGCATCTCTTTCAAACTACCATAAGAGCGCGCACCATGTTTATCCCCCATCGCTTCGGCGCGCCCCGGAAACGCATCACAGACAGCCACCAACTCCGCGAGGGGATTATTCTGATAAGCGGGCATATGCGAATTCGCAATGCCCCGAAACCCGACCATGCCGACTTTTAATGCCATGAGTTCAGTGTCCTTTTTAGAGTATCAAGTTATTGGCTTCCAAGGTTCTTCAATTCTTTCTTTAGCGCTGCCTTTTCCTGCTGCGTTTTGGCTGCATTATATTTTTTATTCCAGGCCAATCTCCATGCAATAGGCGGAACCAATAGAAGAAACAGTAGGACAAAAATAATAGCAGCCCACCCAGCGTCTGTTGTGTGAAGCCTAGCGTCATTAGGTATAACTCCGTATTTACGCTTCATGAAAAAGCGATAAATCCCCAATGACAGAGGCAGTAGAAGGAATGTTGATGCAAGGGTGAAGAGAAGGCTAAATACTATTGCTACTGGATAATCGATTGCCCAAAAGCGCTTTAACAAGAGGAACATTCCTATCCCAACCAAAGCACAAAGAGTTTGGTGAATTTCATCAGGAAAATCATATAAATCGTGACGCTCAGGTTTTGCTTTCATTTTGCGACGCGCTTCCTCAATGTTGTCGCATCAACTTTGTCCCACATTATTCTTGGGTGTTTTGCAGTTTAGCGTCCATAAGAAATTTGTGCGGTCTGCTTTTACGCCAGAAACACTAAAGCCGCCGCGCAAAAATTCGCACGGCGGCTTTAGCCCGACTGTTCTGGTTATTACTTCTGCCCGCCTAATGCCTGGGCACGTTTGGCAAGTTGCTGGTTTTGTGTCGTTTTGACAACCTGCGTCATCGCTTCGGAAACCACGGCGGGCTGCGTTTTGGACAACTGCTCACCAATTGTAACAGCCGCGAGGCTGGCTTCTTCTTTGAGCGCCGGGTTTGCCAAATCTTGCACCACAAGGGCCAGCGAATCGGCGGTTGGAATGCCACCCAAAGCTGTGAGCGCCAGACGCTTTTCTTCGGGGCGTTCAACTAAGGCCAACGCCTCTTTAACAGACGCCAGTTTTTGATCGGGCGCGGCTTCCTGCTGCGGAATCAAACGCAGGAAACCACGCAGCGCCAGAATCTTGGTCGCAGGCGTCGGCGGTGTTTTGGCCAGAGTGATTAAATCCGGTAAGGCATCAACAGTGGGCCATTCGGTTAAGTTACGGATCGCGTTGTCGCGCACATCGGCGTTAGTGTCGTTCATTGCCGTGCGAATCGTGGTTAGCCCTTGAGCGCCTCCCACGCGTCGCAAAACACGCATCAAGCTCAACTTTGCCTCGGTAGATGCAGTGGGCAACGCCGCAGAGATTGCGGATGTGACGCTTGCATCACGATTGCGTGTATAAATCGCCGACAACGCGCCCTCGGCAGCTTGCATTGAGGCACCACTGGTTAAAACCTTGATCAAGGCCGGCGCTTCTGCATTGCCGCCAACCTCGCCAATCGCACGAATGCTGGCATTAGCAACGGCTGCGTCCGTATCACCTGCTGCCACTAAAAGCTGGGGCATAGCGCTGGCCATGCGGCGCTGCGTTATAAGCTCCGATGCCGCTATGCGCGCTTTGGGATTGGTAGATTGCAGCATCCCGATAATCGGCGCCTCAGCTTCGCGGCCCTTGTAACCGACCAAACCACCACGGGCCGTTTTGGATAATTCTTCATCTGCTGCTGTTGAATATTCGACCAACAGGGGGATAGCCGCCGCATCGCCAATTTGCACGAGAGATTTCACTGCCGTGGCGCGCAGGTCGCCCTCGCTTTTTTGGGCAACAGTTACCAACTGCGGCGTTGCAACTTTGTCGCGGCGCGTTCCCAAGGCCTGAACCAGCAAAAGCTGGCGATCAGCCGCCAGTTTGCCAGAGGCCAGTTCAGTAGCCAGACCTTTGGTTACACCGGCACCCTGCAACTCGCGCGCGGCTTGAATCGCCGCCAGGCTTAAGGCGCCGTCGTTACCACGCAAGGCTTCCATCAAAAGCGGTAAGCCTTGCTCCTGTCGTGCGATAATGGCACTGCGCAATGCCGTCATGCGAACCGGCTGTGGCGTGGTGGGCTTACGCAGTGCGTCATAAATCGGCGCGGCGTCCTTGCGTGGCAGAGATTCGGCGCACCGCAATAAACCATCATAAATGGCAGTCCTTGGTTTGGCTAAAGCGGCCATCAACACTTTGGCGGAAGCGGGAGTGCCGATGCGGCCCAGTGAAACAGCCGCTGCATCAGCGACTTCAGCATCGCCATTATTCAATAGACCAGCCAGCGTTGTAACAGCAGCCGCATCGCGCTCTAAACCAATGCTGTCAATCACTCCGACCAGTGGCAGGCCTTTCACGGTGCCTAGCGCATTGCGCAAGGCATCTTTTGATGCCGGATCAGAGATTTCTTCCAGGGCATAACGCGCCATGTGCGAGAGTTTTTCATCGCCCAGCAAAGCGGCCAAAGCCGGAACAGCCTCTTTGGTGCCAACTACAGCCAACCCGCGACAGGCGTCCTGTTTTTCTTTAATGCCCGCGTCTGATTTTAAGAGTTCAATCAGTTTGGTTTCGGCCTCTTTGAAAAGAGGGCCGGGATTCTGGGCCTGGGCCGCGTCTATCGTCACGGCCAGCAAGGCGGCGGTCAGCAACGGTGTGAAACGTTTTTTCATGATCATATTTTCCAAGGCTCCCGTGTCGGGCGCGATAACATGCGGTTGGCTTCGTTATCGTTAACGAACTGTTCTTTGGCTGGGTCGAAAGTCAGCTTGCGATTCAGTTTCCAGGCGATAGCCGCCGCGTGACAGGTGAGATGCGAATATCGCATCGTTCTGGAATTAGCGTTTGTCAAAGCGCGCGAACGGACGCACTGGAAGAAGTTGGAAGTGTGCGTGTTAGGATCGGTGCCGGCACCGGCTCGCTTAAGAGAAAGTAACTCGGCCTTAAGCGCGGGGCTGGAAACCTCGATATTGCCGCTGTCGCCGGTTTCGACCCAGCCTTCGTCGCCGACATAGCGCACCGGGCAGGTGCCCATAGCGGTTATGTATTGCGGGCTGCGATCACCAAAGGGGTCTCTCAAAAAGTCCAGCACCAACTTAACGCCGTTGGCGTAACGGCAGACGATTTTTTCAGGCTCCGTCCAATACTCAACGGGCGTAGTGTTGTCCGCGTCATTCGCCCACTGGCACAAGTCCACCGTATGCGATCCCCACTCATTGACACCAAAGCCGCTGTCAAAGTCGTCATGGCCGCGCCATCCGCCGGCGACATAACCAGCGTTATAAGGACGCCACGGCGCCGGGCCGAGCCACAAATCCCAGTCCACTTCTTCTTTCGGGGGTTGCGGCTGTTCCGGCAGCCATTGCCTGCCGCCACCGGGCCTGACAATGCCGGCATGTAAGGTGTGAATCTTGCCGAGTTTGCCGCTCTGCGCTATGTTCACGGCAGTCTGGAAGTTGCTGATGCTGCGACGCTGGGTGCCGACTTGAAAAACTCGCCCATAACGACGAACCGTATCGTCCACGGCCTGAACTTCCGAAGCGCAGGTGCCGACAGGTTTTTCGGTATAAACGTCTTTGCCGGCGCGTGCCGCCATGATCGAACCCATGCTATGCCAACGGTCTCCCGTCGCAATCAACACGGCGTCAATGTCGGGGCGGGCCAGCAGTTCGCGCAGATCGCGGTAGGTCGCGCAATCTTTGTTGTTGTTATGCTTGTCAGCCATGTTCTTGATGGCTTCGCGCTGCTTGCGCTGAATGTCGCAGATCGCTACGAATTGAACGCCCGGCTCATTGAGCATAGCGCCCAATACTTGCGAGCCACGACCTTGAATGCCGATAGCGCCCAAAATGATTTTCGAGTTCGGTGCTACAGCGCCGTCCAGTCCAAGCACTCGACCTGGAACGACGAGCGGAAAGGCCAAGGCGCCGCCCGCCGCAAATGATTTATGCAAAAATGACCGGCGTGAAATATTCGATGCCGGTTTCTGTTCCGGTTTCGGTTCAGAGTTCTCTTCAGGTTTCACAGATTGTTCTCCTTGGTGATGTTCCGATGATATGTTCTCCATATGATTCTCACTAACGATTCTCACTTATGTGTAGAGCGTTTTTAAATGATTTTGTTGCCACACTTTTGACCTCACGTTATTTCGCGAAACTTCACTTATTTCGCGTGATGGCCGTGTTCGTAATGTTCTTTGAGCAAGTCCTTTCCAAAGTCGCGTTCTGTATCACGCCACAGGGCATGAACATGATTAGCGCCGTTTTGCGTGTTGTCCAGTTCCAAAACAAAAGTTGGGCCTTGCACACGATAATAGTGCCCAATGCCTGGTTCGCGGGCGCCAGCCCAGGCAAAGTAAATCTTGTCCAAACCGGCTTTTTCGATCTTTGACCAGTCGGCGGCGGCCAGCTCAGGACGAACACGGTCTATGTATTCGCGTATAAGTTTGACAAGAATCGCTTTTTGCGCCTCGGTCATTTCGCCTTGTGGCAGGCCTTCGGCCTTTGTCCAATCGTTGCGGCCCGGCACGTTGATAATTTCAGCAGGCGCCTTTTCCATAATCACAGCAACTTTGCGCTGCGCTTCGGAAAGCGAATTGACCAGTTCAAATCCCAGGTCTTCTTCACGCGATAGAACGCGTAAACCAGCCCGCGCCCCGGTGCGCACCTCACCTGGATTGCTGCCTAAAAATGAAGGCGTGGATGAGTGGAATAGGCCTTTTACCGTTGTGAAATTCAAAGAAATATGATGGCCTTCCACGCGCCAGCCCCACGGCGGGGCATCGGCTTTAACATCCGGCTTTCCGAAAACCGAAATGTAATACATTTCCGGGTCACGGCGCGCACTCTTGTTTTCCAGTTCGTGCAAAATCTGGTCGAGGCTCATAATCGAAACTGTTTTTCCGTAAGCGCGCGTGCTAAGACCGCTCGACAAAAGCGCATGGGCCAACAAGCGTTGTTCAGGCGTTAATTCCTTAAAAGTGATGCCTTTGCGCGCCAGCGGCACGAAGTTCCAATTCTGACGTTCAGCATCGGCAAAATCGAAGGTGGTTTTCGTTTTCTGTTCAGGAGTCAGCGCTGCTAAAAAACTGTTGGCAGCCACCGACATCTCTTTAACGGCATCCTGTGCAAGAGCGGCAAGCGAAATATTCATCATGGCAAGAAAAAGTAAAAGGCATCTCATATTTTTAACCCCCAACCCCTTGCGGGCGCCCTCTGGGCAGGAGGGACTAAAATCCAGCGTTTCTAAGAT
>DASWNL010000256.1:0-1898 GCA_036399215.1 Abditibacteriaceae bacterium | reverse complement strand
CCAAACAAGTGGCCGCGCCCCGGATTCTTTACTCGCACATGAATCGTGCTGCTCTGTCCGGGTGAAATCACGCCGAAATCCAATTCGCGTGGCTCGACTTGCAGGCGCGGCGCCGCGGCAAAACCAGTGCTTTGTAAAAAGGCTTCCAGGCCCTGCGCGGGCCACCCGGCATATTCATTTTTGACGCGTCGTGCTTGGGCCGCGTAATCTATCCAGCCGCGCCGCTCCAACCATTCGGCTAAAATCCCGGCGAACAACATTTCGCGCGCTTCATAGGGAAACTTATCAGCCAGGCGCACAAATTCATCCATGCTGTCGGCCCGCACGCCGTTGCGAAACGCTAAATACGTTGTCTTCTGTGGTGTAGCAGGCGGCGCTGATTGCGGAGTAGGAGGAGGCGTCGAGGCTTGAGCGAGCTTTTCCCGCGTGAGATTTTCGAGTTCTTCCCAAAATTCAGCTCCATCGGCTGGCCGGCGCGCTGCATCAATGTGAATGGCACGCAAAATCAAATCATCCAACTCTGGTGAAACAGCACGATTGAAAAACGAAGCGCGATGTCCTCGCAGTGCGGCTAAGTCCTCTGGTTCGGTCGGGTCACGTCCGGTTAAAGTGTGTAAGAGCGTCATGCCTAAAGCATGAATATCGCTGCGCGCATCCGGCACGCGCCGCTCTTGCGGGTTATCGGGCGCATAACCAAAAGTGCCGCCACCCTGCGTATGACGTTGGGGGCGTGTGGAATATGATTCCATCAAGCCACTTTCGCCGGCAATACCAAAATCGAGCAAAACCGCTTCATCACCCTGCGAACGAATGCGCACGTTTTCCGGTTTTATGTCGCGGTGAATCCAGCCGCGTTGATGAATAAGTTTCAGCGCCCCGCATATTTGCTTGATATAGAGCAAAGCGCGCTCAACCGGCAAGGCGCCGCCCGACAAATTGACAGCTTCGCCTAAGTGCGGGCCATCCACGTATTCCATCACTAAATAGTGGCGCTGCGTCAGGGGAATTAAGGGTGCATGATGATCGGCACAGCGCTTTTCCGGCGAATGCAGACCGCAAATCGGGCAGATTTCCCAGGCGCCGGAGTGTGGCTGATAGTGGCCCGAAACAATATGGGGATGGCGCAAATTGGAAAGATGCGTGGCTTCCAAACGAAATTGGCGCAAGGCTTTATCACGCTCATCACTGTTGCTGCTCGGCTCATCTAAAACGTGCAACTCTTTAACAGCTACGGGCACGCCTAACTCGCCGTCACGGCACAAATAGACTGTGCCAAAAGCCCCCGCTCCCAAAATGCGCTGCACCTGGTAGCGCTCTTGAATCAGGTCACCAATGCGGTGCTGCAACGGGGCAATCATGTTGGGACAAGTTTATGCGAATGTGCAGATGTTGATGCGTGCAGCCAAAACCAAAAGGCACGCTTGAGGCGCCTTGCCAAGATTACTTAATGCCCCTGAGCCGGCTCGGCGCCAATCAGCATTTGCACTTCCTGGAGATGCTCCTGGCGCTCTTCAGGCGAACGCGCTTCAAGATTGAGGCGCAAAAGCGGCTCCGTGTTGCTGCTCCGCAAATTAAACCACCAATTATCAAGTTTTACTGTCAAGCCATCTAAATGATCGAGCCACGCACCCTGTTTTTGATAGTGCTCTTCGATGTTTTGTAGAACATGCTTCACATCATCTACGCGGTAGTTGATTTCTCCCGTCGCGCTGTATTTTCTTAAGGGTTCTACAAGCTGTGACAGCGTAGTTGGCCCCGCCTGCTGCGCTTTACGCCATAGATTCAGTATTTGAATCATCCCCATCAGGCCCGAATCGGTGTTGAAGCACTCGGCAAAGTAATAGTGACCGGAAAGCTCACCGCCAAAAGGCGCATTTTTTTCTTTAAGCAAGCGTTTC